>CADCUW010000220.1 GCA_902805985.1 uncultured Rubrobacteraceae bacterium | reverse complement strand
TGATCGGGCGCGGCGGTTTCGCGACCGTCTGGAGGGCCAGGACGCTCACCGGCATGGCCCGAAACCGGGACGTCGCCGTGAAGATCATCCCCGTCTACAACGCCGGCGAACGCTCCCGCGCCCTGCGGGAGGGCCAGATCGCCGAGGGCCTCAAACACAAGAACATCGTCCGTACCCTGGAGATCATCCCCGGCGACCACGAGGTCTTTCTCGTAACGGAGTACGTCGCGGGCCACCCGCTCGACGAGGCGGCCCGCCACTACGACATCAGGGAGCTCGTCGATGCCCTGACCCAGATCCTCGAGGCCCTCGTCTACGCCCACGGCGAGGGCATCATCCACCGCGACATCAAGCCCCAGAACGCCCTGGTAGACGACCGGGGCCGCGTGAAGCTCACGGACTTCGGGGTCGCCTTCAGGGCCGGTGACACGCGCCTTACCCGTGTGGGCTTCGCCGTCGGCACGCCGGGCTACATAGCGCCAGAGATCCTCGACGGCGCGGACCCGACGGCGCTCACGGACATCTACGCCGTCGGCGCCACGGCCAGAACCCTGCTCGCCCACCAGCCCCACGAGCCGCCCCGGCGCCTCAAGGAGTTCGTGGACCGGGCCACCTCGCCCAACCCCGCCCACCGCCCGCAGAGCGCCTGGGCCGCCCTCAGGCTGCTTACCGGGCGGCGCGCGCCCGTCGCCGGCGGCCTCTCCAGGACGGCGAGCAAGACCGTCAAGATCTCCGACGGCGCCAGGGACGGCGCCCTGCGCGTCGTCAACGGGCTGACAGCCGGGTGGCTCGGGTACGTGCTGGGTGCGCAGCTCATGGACGGGGCGCAGGCGCTCGGCGTGGCCGCGGGCCTCGGGGTGCTTGCCTACCTGCTGCCGCGCCTGGGCGCCCTTGGCGTGATCGTGGCGCTCGTGGTCGCCCTCCTGCAGAGCAACGCCAGCCTGGGCCTGACGATCCTCGTTCCGGTGATCGGCGGCCTCTGGGTCGGGGGCGCGGGCGGGGCCAGCGCCGACGTTAGGAAGCTCCCGCTGGGACCGTTGCTCGCCGTGCTGCTCACCCTGTTTATGGGCCTGGGCGCCGGTCTGCCGCTCCTCTTCGGGGCGCTCATGCGTCCGGTTGGCGCGGCCCTCTCGGCGGCGGCCGGCGCGGTAAGCATGATCTGCTACGAGTTGACGGTCAGGGACGGCTTCTTCGCCGACGGCCCGTCCTCGGCGATGCCGTACATAGGCGCCCGGTTCTATACGGTGCCGACGCGGCTCGGGGTGGAGGAGTTGTGGGCCAGGGCTGGGCTGATCCTTGATGCCTACCCGCCGCTGCCACTGCTGGTCCTGTTGTGGGTGGGAATGGCGCTCGTGGTCTCGCTGGCCGAGTGGTCCGGGAGGTGGATCTTCGGCCTAATGGCGGCGGTCGGGGGTGGTGTGGTCGGGTACGCGTTGCTCGTTTCCGGTAGGTCCCAGGGGGTGTTGGCCGAGGCTCTGACTTCCCTTGCGCTCGCAGCTATAATATACGGGGTGTTAAGGTACCTCGTGTCGAGGGCGAGAGGGTAGGTTTCGTTGGGTTTCCTCAAAGGCATCGAGAAAAGGATGGAATCTCTGGTGGAGGGCGTCTTCGGGCGGGCCTTCAGGCGCCAGATCCACCCCGTCGAGATCGCCAAGGGGCTAACCAAGCAGATGGACGAGGGCCGGATGGTCTCCATCTCCCGCACCTACGCCCCGAACAACTTTACGGTGCATCTCTCGCAAGAGGACGCCGAGTCCATCCGGGCCTACCAGGACTCCTTGAAGGACGAGCTGATCCAGTACGCCTCAACCCACGCCGAGAACAAGAGCTACCATCTGATGACCCCGCCGAGGATCCGCTTTGAGACCGAGGAGACCTTGCGCTTCGGCGAGTTCGGCGTCACCGCGAAGCTTACCGGTGGGGACGGCCCGCGCGAGAAGGGCGCCCCGCAGGACACCTCGGGCCAGACCCGCATCTTCAAGACGGAGGAGACGGGCGGCGGGGAGGAGCCCGAGGGCACGGCGGCGATCTCCGCGGGTGAGGCCCGTGAGCACAGGCTGGCGCGGGAGATCGTGGAGGTCGTCCTCGACGACGGCACCTACCCGCTGGAGGGCGCGGGCCCGTGGACCGTCGGGCGCTCCCAGGAGAACGACATCACCGTCAACGACCCGAACGTGTCGAGGCGGCACGCCAGGATCTCGCGCGCCGACGACGCCTTCGTGGTCGAAGACCTCGGCTCGACCAACGGCACCCTGCTGGACGGCGCCCCGATTGACCGGGAGCGCATAGAGGGCGGGGACGAGCTCACCTTCGGCCAGACGGCCGCCCGTTTTGTACGCCGCATAGACGTCCCCGGTGGGACCCCGCGGGGCGGGAGGCCCTCACCGAGCAGGAGACGCTAAGCCGTGCTCGAACTCCAGGTGCCGCTCCTGGCGGCGAAGGCCCTGCTCTTGTTGCTGCTCTTTGCTTTTATCTACGCCGTGATGCGCCGGGGCATAGGCGACCTGCGCAGCGTCCCCGACGACGAGTCATACGTGCCGGGCCGCGAGTCGCGGCGGGATTCGGGCCCCAAGGCGGACGGCCGCCGCGCCTACGCCCCACGCCCGACGGGCGCACCCGAGCTCGTCGTCGAGGAATCTGACGTTTTGGCCCCCGAGACGAGGTTCGACCTGAGGGACGGCGAGACGAGCGTGGGCCGCTCCTCGACGAGCGACGTGGTCCTCAAGAGCGACGACTACGCCTCCGGACGCCACGCCCAGCTCACCCGCCACGGCGGCCTCCTGTACGTCGAAGACCTCGGCTCAACCAACGGCACCTTCGTCAACGGCCGCAAGACCGTGGGGGCCACGCCGGTGAGGAACGGGGACAACGTCCGCATCGGATCCACGACCTTCCGGTACGAGGAGTAGGCGTGCCGCTACTCGAGCTCCAGCCCTTCGGCGCCACCGACCCCGGCAAGGTACGCCAGAACAACGAGGATGCCCTGCTCGTCGGCGACGGCGGGGACGAGACGCTCTTCGTCGTCGCCGACGGGGTAGGGGGCTTCGAGGCCGGGGAGGTGGCGAGCTCCATAGCCATCGACGTGCTGCGCGGGCTCGGCCCCGACGACTCTTTCGAGGGGGCCATAGAGGAGGCAAACCGCCGCATCCTGGCCGCCGGCCGGGGTGACGACAGGCTCTCGGGCATGAGCACGACGGTGGTGGCAGCCCGCTTCGGGGGGACGCGGCGGGAACCCGTCGTCGAGGTGGCCCACGTCGGGGACTCGCGGGCCTACCTCTTCAGAGACGGGGAGCTCAAGCCCGTGACAGAAGATCACTCCCTGGTCGCCGAGCTCGTGCGCAGCGGCGACCTGACGCGGGAGCAGGCCTTCGAGCACCCGCAGAAGAACCTCATCACCCGCGCTCTCGGCACCGAGAACGGGGTGAGCGTGGACACCATCGTCCTGCCGGTCGAGGTCGGGGACCGCTTCGTGCTCTGCTCCGACGGCCTCACGGACATGGTCAGGGAGGAAGGGGTGGAGGAGATCCTGGCCCGCCACCCCGAGGACCCGGAGGGCGCCGTCCGCGAGCTCCTCTCCGCGGCGCTCGAGGCCGGCGGCAACGACAACATCACCGTCGTCGTCATAGACGTGAAGGAACGTCAGGAGGAGGAGCCGCCGCAGGCCGCCAGCGGGAACACGGGGGCAGAAGACCGCTCCGGCGAGACGTCCGAGATGCCGAGCCTCGGTCCGCCGCCCGGCACGCGGCGGGAGAGGACGGGCCCCCAGCCATCTCCGTCAAGGTCGCAGCAGCGGCGAACGCGGGTCCCGAAGCGTCCCAAGCGGCGCTCCGGCGGGGTCGCGAGGTTCCTGGGTGGGCTCGTGAGGGGTCTGGCCGTGGTGCTCGTGGTGCTCGTCGCGCTCGTACCGGCCTACCTGTGGGGTTCGAGCCGGTACTACTTCGCCTTCGAGGAGGGTGACGTGGTCGCCTACCGGGGCTTGCCGTACGCCCCTCTAGGCGTCGAGCTCAACCGGGAGTGGCGGAGGCCGGGGCTCACGGAGTCCGAGATCAAGGAGCCCTACGAGCAGCCCATAGAGACCCACAAGCTCTACACCAGAGGGGATGCCGAGAGGGTCCTCGGGGACATGGGCGAGTAGGGTGGCGCGCCTGTGACCCAGCGCGCCTCCACGCCCATGATCCTGGCGCTCCTCGTTACCACTTTAGGCTTCGCCACCCTCATCTTCGCCCAGGGCGCGACGAGCCCGCCCCTCATCTACGGCGCCTACTACGCAGGCACCCTCTTCGCACTCTACGTGGGGGTGCGCCTGATCCTGCCACACTCGGACGTGCTGCTCTTGCCGCTCGTGACGCTGCTTACGGGCCTTGGGCTCGTCATGATCTTCCGCCTCACCTACAACGTCGAGGACAAGCAGGGCCTGGCTATAACCCAGGCCGTCTGGATCCTGATCGGCTCGGGCACGATGTTCCTGCTCGTCGTGTTCTTCCGCAACTACCACCGCCTCTTCGACTACAAGTACCTGCTCGCGATAGTTGCCGTCGTCCTTATAGCCTCGACCTTCACGCCCCTCGGGTATACGGTGAATGGTGCCCGTCTGTGGGTCTCCTTGGGGCCGGTCGGCTTCCAGCCCTCGGAGTTCGCCCGCATCGCGCTCATCATCTTTTTTGCCGGGTACCTGGCCGAGACGAGGGATCTGCTCGCGGCGACGAGCCGCACCATCCTCGGCGTCCAGATACCGGCCCTCAAGTACTTCGGGCCCGTGGCGCTCGTCTGGGCGGCCTCTTTGGGCCTTCTCGTCTTCGAGAAGGATCTGGGCTCGAGCCTCCTCTTCTTCGCCGTGCCGCTTTTGATGCTCTACGCGGCGACGGGGCGCATCGCCTACGTGCTGCTCGGCGGGGTGCTCTTCTCCGTGGGGTCGTTTGTGGCGTTTCTGCTCTTCGACCACGTCAAGGTGCGGGTGCGGGCCTGGCTCGACCCGTGGGCCTACCCGGACACCGACGGGTTTCAGATCCTGCAGAGCATCTTCAACATCGCCGACGGGGGGCTGCTCGGCACAGGCCTCGGCGCGGGCTTCGCCCAGACCATCCCTGAGGTAGAGACGGACTTCGTCTTCTCCGCGGTCGCGAGCGAGCTCGGGCTCCTCGGGGCGACCGCCGTGCTGCTCGCCTTTCTCGTGTTCGTCTACCGGGGGACGAAGATAGCCCTGCTCGCCGAGGATGACGCCTCGAAGTTGCTGGCCTTCGGTCTGACGGCGATGTTCGCCATCCAGACCCTCGTGATCGTTGGCGGGGTAACCAAGGCAATACCGCTCACCGGGATCACGCTCCCCTTCGTCTCCTACGGGGGCTCCTCGGTCGTCGGCAACTTTATCCTGACGGGCCTCCTGCTGCTCATCTCCGAGCGGGCCGGGCGGCGCGAGGAGGGGGCCTCCTGAACGCCCACCTCAGGCGCAGCTTCTACCTCTTCGCCCTCGGCTTCGTGGGCCTCGTGGTGATGATGGCCTACTGGCAGGTCTACTCCAGGGAGGCTCTGGCCAACCACCCCCAGAACGGCTTCCAGACCCAGAGGTCCATAGAGTCTCCCCGCGGCCTGATCCTGGCCGGCGACAGCGAGACGGTGCTGGCGCGTAGCGAGCGTCGCCAGGGCATCTCGGGCCCCATCTACGAGCGCGTCTACCCTGAAGGAGAGCCCTTCACGGGTGTGGTCGGCTACTGGAGCACCCGCTACGGCGCCACCGGGATCGAGATCGGCAACAACACAGACCTCTCCAGCGTCGCCGGCGACCCCGAGACCCTGGACGAACTAATAAACCGCGCCACCGGCGGTCCCCAGCGCGGCAACGACGTGGTCCTCACCCTGGACCCCGACCTCCAGCGACAGGCCTACGAGTCGCTCGCCGCGAGCCCCACGGGGCGCGGTTCGGCGATGGCCATAGACCCCAAGACCGGCGAGATACTAGCACTCGCCACCTACCCGTCCTTCGACAACAACAACATCGACGAGACCCTGCCCGAGCTCTCCCAGGACCCTGACGCCCCCCTCATCAACCGGGCCACCCAGAGCCTCTACCCGCCGGGCTCGACGTTCAAGGTCATAACGTCGGCCGCGGCGCTCAAGAACGGGGTGCAGCCCACGGACGAGTTCTTTGACCCGGGCCAGCTGGAGACGCCCGGTTACACCGTCTACAACTACCAGGGCAAGGACTACGGGAGGGTAACGTTCGCCGAAGCGCTGGCGTACTCCATTAACGTGATCTTCGCCAAGATCGCCATAAACGAGGTAGGAGCCCAGCTCCTCTACGACACGGCCACGGACTTCGGCTTCGGCGACCCCTACGACGACTTCTCCCTCCCCGTCTCCGGCAGCGACCTCGGCTACCCCGTGGAGCAGTGGGTCGAGGGGAACACGGCCCAGATCTCGTTCGGCCAGGACAGGGTCTCCTCGAACGTCTTCGAGATGGGCCTCGTGGCCGCGACGGTCGCCAACGGCGGCGACATGATGGACCCCCGCA
>CADCUW010000219.1 GCA_902805985.1 uncultured Rubrobacteraceae bacterium | reverse complement strand
CTCTGCGTCCCTTACTACGAGGACGCCAATGCCAAGCAAGGAAGGATCTTCGGCTATCTTCTCTTGTACCCATCTCTTGTTGTAGTCCGGATGGTTCTTGAGAGAAATGAGCTCCGGTTTCACTTAGAGCTTCCGTCAATAGGTCACGGCCTGCGGCGAGGCCGTCCCTCCCAGCGGTAGCGCTTCCAGCCTTCCCTCACGAGCCTTCCCACGATGACGACCGCCTCCGAGAGGGCCATCCAGAATTCCACGACCCTCGCCCGCCTCTCGGTGCACCATAGCAGCTTCTTGTGGGCGTTCTGCCAGGAGTTGGTGCGCTCGATCACCCAACGGTAGGTCGCGTTCAGCGGCGCGGGCGTGCCCTTGCGCGAGATCTCCGCGACGAGCCCGAGCCCCCGCAGCCGCTCGCGGGTGGGCTTCGAGTCGTAGCCGCGGTCGAGGTGGACCCTCGCGCCCTCCGGCAGCAAGCCGAGCTCCCGGGCGGCCTCCAGGGTGGGGACCAACAGCGGCGAGTCGTGGCGGTTGGCGGGCGCCGTCACCGACCCGAGCGGTATGCCGTTGGCGTCCACGGCCACCGAGCGCTTGATGCCCCGCTTCCCGCGGTCCACCGGGCTCCTGCCCGACCTCTCCCCGCCGCAAGGGGCCTTGGTGATGCAGCAGTCCACCGCCACCTCCGAGGACTCCAGGCCGATGAAGCGGTCGTAGGACTTCAACGCCGCCCGTCGCAAGCTCTCCGCCAACCCCAGCTCGATCCACTCGTCGCGCCTGCGGCGCAGCGTGCTCTCCGAGCAAGACCCGTCCGCGATCCTCTCGTAGGCGCAGCCGAACACCAATACCTGCACCAGCTTCTCGAAGACCACCCTGTCGGGGACGCGCCGCCGGTGGCAACCCAAGGGGTGGTCGGTCTTGCGCTCGGGCAGCAGGGCACGGAACTCTCGCCAAATAGGCTCGATGATGTATGGTGGCAAGGCGGGCACGGGGTACTCCTTCGTGTCGAGAAGCGTGAGGAACTTCCCGTATGATGGAGCATCCGTGCCCGCCTTACACGCTCAGGCCCTCCCTATTGACGGAGGCTCTTAGTCTGAATATCCGTATACAGGCGTTTCGATAACTTTTTCTGGTTCTGTGCCGCTCGAGATAGTCTCTCGCAGACGCTCGACCGTGTGGGGCGCGAAGAAC
>CADCUW010000218.1 GCA_902805985.1 uncultured Rubrobacteraceae bacterium | reverse complement strand
TGTTCGAACGATTCACGGAGCGGGCCCGTAAGGTCGTGGTGCTCGCGCAGGACGAAGCCCGTCACTTCAACCACAACTACATAGGCACCGAGCACCTGCTCCTCGGCCTCCTTCGCGAGGACGAGGGCGTGGCCGCCCAGGCGCTCTCCTCCCTGAACGTGACCCTCGACGAGGTGCGCGAGCAGGTCGAGAGCATCGTCGGCTACGGCGAAGAGGGGACGGGAGCCCAGGCCCCGTTCACCCCGCGCTCGAAGAAGGTGCTGGAGCTCGCGCTTAGAGAGGCCTTGCAGCTCGGCCACAACTACATAGGCACCGAGCACATCCTGCTCGGGTTGGTGCGCGAGTCCGAGGGTGTCGCCGCGCGCGTGCTCTCCAACCTCGACGTCGACCCGGACAAGGTCAGGCGCGAGGTCGTCAGGCGTCTCGGCGGCGGTCGGGGCAGGAGCCGGGGCGGCGCCGGTGGCGAGGCGGCGGCCGGAGGCCGCGGTGGGGTCGAGGCCAAGCGGCCCAAGACCCGCCAGCTCGACCAGTACGGGCGGAACCTCACGGCGTACGCCGAGGAGGAGAAGCTCGACCCGGTGATCGGGCGGAGCGACGAGATCGCACGCATCATGCAGATCCTGGTGCGGCGCACCAAGAACAACCCCGTCATCATCGGCGAGCCCGGCGTCGGCAAGACCGCCATCGTCGAGGGGCTCGCCGAGGAGATCGCCGAGGACCGGGTCCCGGACATTCTCGCCAACAAAGAGGTCTACACGCTCGACCTCGGGGCCTTGGTCGCTGGCTCCAAGTACCGCGGCGAGTTCGAGGAGCGGCTCAAGAAGATAATGAAGGAGATCACCGACCACGGCGACATCATCCTGTTTATCGACGAGATCCACAACCTCGTCGGCGCGGGCGCGGCCGAGGGCGCGATAGACGCGGCTTCCATCCTGAAGCCGGCGCTGGCGCGAGGCGAGATTCAGGTCATCGGCGCCACGACCATCGACGAGTACCGCAAGTACGTCGAGAAGGACAAGGCGCTCGAGCGTAGGTTCCAGACCATCCAGGTCGGCGAGCCGTCCGTCGAGGAGACGGAGCTCATCCTCAAGGGCCTGCGCGAGAAGTACGAGGAGCATCACAACATCGACATCACCGACGAGGCGCTCAAGGCCGCGTCGCAGCTCGGTGACAGGTACATCGCTGATCGGTTCCTGCCGGACAAGGCCATCGACCTCGTCGATGAGGCGGCTTCAAAGATGAGGATCAAGACCATGTCCTCGCCGCCCTACTACCGCGAGATCGACGAGGAGCTCACCCAGGTCCGCACGGAGAAGGAAGCGGCCATCGACGGCCAGGAGTTCGAGAAGGCCGCCCGCTTCCGCGATTCGGAGCGCAAGCTCGTCGCCCAGCGGCGCGAGCTCGAGAAGGCCTGGCGCGAGGGCAGGGTCGAGGAGCAGCGGGTCTCCATCGGCGAGAACGAGATCGCCGAGATCGTCTCGATGTGGACGGGCATCCCGGTCAAGAAGATGACCGAGGAGGAGTCCGAGAGGCTGCTCCAGATGGAGGACTCCCTGCACGGCCGCGTGGTCGGGCAGAACGAGGCCATCAAGGCCGTCTCCCGCTCCATCCGCCGTACCTTCGCCGGCATCAAGGACCCGAACAGGCCATCCGGCTCGTTCGTCTTCCTCGGCCCCACGGGCGTCGGTAAGACGGAGCTCGCCAGGACCCTCGCCGAGTACCTCTTCGGCGACCAGGAGTCCATGATTCGCCTGGACATGTCCGAGTACATGGAGCGCCACACGGTGTCGCGGCTGGTTGGTTCGCCGCCAGGGTACGTTGGCTACGACGAGGGCGGTCAGCTCACCGAGAAGGTCAGGCGCAGGCCCTACAGCGTCGTTCTCTTCGATGAGATCGAGAAGGCCCACCCGGATGTCTTCAACATCATGTTGCAGATACTGGAAGACGGCCAGCTCACCGACGCCCAGGGGCGCAGCGTGGACTTCAAGAACGTCGTGATCATCATGACCTCAAACGTCGGGGCGCAGACGATCAACAAGACGCAGTCGCTCGGCTTCGGCGGGGGTGAGGAGGGGCTCTCCTACAAGGAGATGAAGGGCCGCGTGACCAGCGAGCTTCGCAAGATCTTCCGCCCCGAGCTGTTGAACAGGATCGACGAGATCATCGTCTTCCACAAGCTCGAGCGCGCCCAGATGCGCGAGATCATCGAGGTCCAGGTCAAGCGCTTCCGCAAGCAGCTCGCCGAGCGCGAGGTCACGGTCGAGTTCACGACCGAGGCTCTGGACAAGCTCGCCGAGGAGGGCTACGACCCGGCCTTCGGGGCCAGGCCGCTGCGCAGGACGCTGCAGCGCATGATCGAAGACCCCATGAGCGAGATGATCCTCAAGGGCGAGATCCCCAACGGCTCCAAGGTGACCATCGAGCCCAACGACAAGACCTCAGACGACATCTCCGAGGACGAGACCATAGTGGACATCAAGGTCAGCCAGCCCAAGGAGATCGTCAAGGCCGAGTAGGAAGAACCAGAGCACAAAAGTAGTCGAGGGCCGGGGCGCGATAAGCTCCCCGGCCCTCTCGCTGCGTGCCTCCCGCATCCTGCTTCCCGTACAAGGGGCGCGTGGCTACAGGACAAGGTGTCGATGATGTGGACGCTTCAAGATCTTGAGCGGAGGGTTCGCAATAGTCCGAATGAGTAACGCTGGTACGCCGCTACGGTGATCGACGAGATACCATGTGGGTATCTCGCCAGCTACGGAACCATTGCCCGCGTCGCCAACGAACGCTACGGTTCGAGTGTCGTTCCACTGAACGTCGGCTGGCTACGACGACACCTCTACGAGATCACAGACCGCGGCACCACCCTACCGCTTCACAGAATCGCCACGATGGGCGACATACGTCTGGAGAACGACTCCGGGCGTACCAGGCGGGAGAATGAGAGCCTGCGTGAGGAGGAGGGACCTTTAATCAACCCGATATGGTGGAATCCCTGAGCTCTTCCTGTTGATGCTTGCGAGAGGTCAATCTTTGCGGAGTGTTTTCAGGTCGCGTTTAACTAACTCCTGTTCCGGATTTTACTCCCCTGCAACACCGGCGCACCGCTCTCCGGGTAGCATCGGGTACGCACTGGTGTCTTGCCCTGGAGGGTCAGCGTGTCATATTCGATAAACCCGCGTGTGGTCTCACTATTGTTCCTGGTTACGACCGCGATGCTGCTCGCGACCCTACCCGCTACCGCTTCGGCAAAGCCGGGGCAACCCGATTCCGAGGGATTGGAGAGGGCTCACGCCCACAACGACTACGAGCACGACCGCCCGCTCTACGACGCGCTGGACAACGGCTTCAAGAGCGTCGAGGCCGACGTGTGGCTTATCGACGGCGAGCTCATCGTATCGCACGACGACCCGCGGCTCGCCACGACGGCACAGCCGAAGGGCACCCTCGAGTCGCTCTATCTCGAGCCGTTGCGCGAGCGGGTCAGAGAGAACGGCGGGAACGTATACGAGGGGGATCCCGACTACTTCACGCTCCTGGTCGATATAAAGTCAGAGGCGGGCCCGACGTACGAGGCGCTGCACGAGGAGTTGGAGGGGTACCGTTCGATCTTCACGACGTTCAATGACGGGAAGGTCGAGGACGACGCCGTCACCGCCATCGTTTCCGGCAACCGCCCCCGCGAGTTCATGGAGGGGCAGCGCGTCCGGCACGCCGCCTACGATGGCCGCATCCCCGATAATCTGGGGAACAGCCCGCAGACGTTCGTGCCCCTGGTAAGCCAGAACTGGACCAGGCTATTCACCTGGCAGGGCGTCGGCCCTATGCCCGAGGCGGAGCGCGAGAAGCTGCGCAACATCGTCGCGACGGCCCACGCCAACGGCCAGCGCGTCCGCTTCTGGGCCACGCCCGAACTCCCGGCGACGCGCGAGGCCGTCTGGGGAGAGCTGCTCGCGGCGCGAACCGACTACATAAACACGGACAACCTCGACGCCCTCGAACGGTACCTGCTCCAGAACGATCCTCGCCCTACCGAACCCAACGTCTACTGGAACGATAAGGCAGCCAAAATCGGTCGGACCAGGTAGGCGGGCTGATCAATTTTGCGGCCTGACGTGATCCGAAACCGGTACGTGAAATACACTCGCTAGGGGGACGCGTCCCCCTAGCGAGGAGCGCCTGACCGCTACAGGCTGTCGCTTCTTTATAACCGGCGAGGTTGTCGGGGTCGTCTTCGCTGGACTCCGGTGTCACCCGGGTCAGGTCTCCTGTCTGTGAGCCGCTATGGCGTTACTGCGAGGCGACGAACTCTTCGTAGGTGACGCCGGGCTGGAAGATGACGTTCTCTTCCTCCGTGAAGCGGTGCTTCCAGGCGCCGTCTTCCTGCACGAAGAGGGTGTAGCGGTCTATTGACGAGCCATCCATGAAGGTCCTGTAGACGGTCACGCCGACCTCGGGGTCTGAGGCGGGGCTCTCCACGACGACGTCTATGGTGGCGACCTCCAGGCCTTCTGTGTCGGCGAAGAACTGGTTTTTGAGGTACCACTCGTCTCCGGTGTAGAGGGCCCTCGTTGCGGCGTCGAGGTTGGCGTAGGTGTAGGCCCAGTCCTCGCGGTCCACGGCCCGGTAGTAGTCCTCGGCCGCCTCGGCGACCTCGGTGTCTGAGGGGGGCGGGGCGCTGCTCGTGGGCTCGGGGGTGGGAGGCGTGGCTTCTTCGGGTTGGGGGGTGGGGGGCGCGGCTTCTTCGGGTTCGGGGGCGGTGGCGATGCCTTGCAAGTCGCCGATGGCCCAGGTGTAGGTGCCGCCGCGGGCGAAGGGTCTGTAATCTAGTTGGAGGCCGCGGGATTCCGGAGGGACCTCGTAGACGATCTCGCCGCTCGCCTTCTGCCCCGGGCCTATCTCGCCCTCCGCCAGCTCGCGCTGCTGGGAGTGAAACGTCTGGGAGGCGGAGTATCCGTCCTCGTTCTTGAGCACGAACTCCAGCAAGCTCGAGACGGAGATCGCCCCCTCCGAGACGTTCTCGAAGGTGAGGTCCGCGGCGAGGAACCGGTTGTCGGGGTTCTGTATGGGTTGGTCGAAGTCCGTGGTCGGCAGGATACGTACCCCGTTGAGGGTCGCCTCGATGCCTTCGACCTCGACGGGGTCGCCCACGCCAAGCGCCTGCTCCGTTGATGGCTGTGAAGCTTCGGCGCTCTGCCCCTGTGCGGTTGGCTCTTCATCTTTTGCCGCGGGCGGTTGGTTTGCGGAGGCTTGCGGGGTCTTCGTGTCGCTGCCGCCGCCTACCAGGGCGAGGCCCACGATCACGCCTATGCCGATCAAAACGAGCAGGACGGCCGCGAGGCCCAGGACGAGGGGCAGCGCCCGGTTGCCACCGCCGGAGGTGCGTGGCGGGGCGTAGGACTGCGTTGGTATCTCCTGCGTAGGGGAGGTGTCCCGCGCCGCGGGGGGGACCCTGGGGGACCCTGGCACCGCACGCCCCGCAGAAGTTGTCTCCCGCATCCACGATGCTTCCACACTGCGCGCAGTAAACGGGGCGCCCTCTCCCTGCCATCTCTCCTCGCAAGATCCGTCTCGACCCCCGACAGTTTAGGACACCGTCGGCATTCTCGCCGGTGTTCGCGTCAATCGGGCCGCATGGGTGCTGCGTCTCCCCTGACCGTGAAGGCGCACGGGTCGACGACCTCGGAGATCCTGCGGCGGGCCTTGCCGGCGTCGCCAGGAACGTCTACCTCGATCCTCCCGTTTGCGTTGTCCAGGCCGTAGCCCCACGAATCCGAGCCGGATATGGTCTCCAGCCGATGCGCGAAAGTCGCCAAGTCCTCGCCCGACCAGCGGACGGTCTCCGCCGTGATCCTCTCCGGCTCCTCGACGTTCTCGCGAAGATAGGCAAGCACCTCGTCCTCCCCGCGCGTAACCTGCACGATCACCCGGTCCCGGACGCTGTCTATCAGGACCCCGGCGCGCTGGTCCGCGGGCAGCGCGTTGATGAGGCTCTCCGCAGCGCCCGCGGTGGGGTACAGGAAACGTCGTTCTCGTCGACCGGCCGTTCGAGCCCCTTCTTGTCCGCCAGCTCTTGCTGCCAGGCGAAGAAGCCTTGCGCCTTCGCCGGGCAGGTCGCGAGCAACCTCTCGCGCTCGCCGGCGTAGCGAGATTGGGGGCTATCTCTACCCTCGGAACTCTTTTCGGAGCTCTGCTGGGCACCGCAAGCAGTCGCCGTCAGCAGTATCGCCGCGACGAGCAAAGCTATGCGGGCGGGTCCCATCATCACCCGATCCCTTGAAGCATGGGAGTATTGTAGCGACGAGGGCTGGCGCCAAACAAGGTGACGTCCGTCGCGGTTCCATCCCGTACAATCGAACCATGGCTACGAAGACACTTTACGTTTGCTCGAACTGCGGCCACATGTCCCCGAAGTGGCTCGGGCGTTGCCCGGACTGCGGGGAGTGGAGCACCTTCGTTGAGGAGGCGCGCGAGGAGAAGAAGGTCGTCGGCTTCGCGGAGCGGGCGACGAGGAAGAAGACGAGGGCCGCCGGCCGGACGCTGAGGCTGGATCAGGTCGAGACCGCCGTGGACGGCGGCCGGATCG
>CADCUW010000217.1 GCA_902805985.1 uncultured Rubrobacteraceae bacterium | reverse complement strand
ATCGCGGTAAATACGCTTGAATCCAACCGCAGGTCAGGCCTCTCTGGGACGCCATCAGGCCCTTTCTCCTACTTCAACAAACCCCCGCTAGAGCAAGTGCAGCAGATCCTCTCGCCCCCTCACGTCGTGCAGCCACTCGGAAGGGATACTCCCTGCGCCAAACCGGGCACCGAGGAGCGCCCCTGCGACCGCGCCGTTGGTGTCGGCGTCTCCCCCGAGGCGTACCACGCGCTCGAGTCCCGGGCGAAAGTCCGGCGCGTCGAGGAGGCTCAGCAGGGCCAGGCGCGTGGTGTAGACGGTCCAGCCGCCCGGGTCGTGCTCGTAGCCGTCTAGCGGCCGCAGCGTCTCGCGGACGTGCTTGCCGGTCTCGTCCCTGCCCTCGACGAGCGCGTACGAGGCGTTCAAGGCGCCTTCGGGCCGGACCCCGTCGATCAGGTTGGCGACGAGGGCCGCGACGAGGGCGCTCGAGGCCCGTGCCTCCCAGGAGGTGTGCGTGAGGGCGGCCTCCGTCCAGGCGTTCTCCACCGCTTCCTCGGCGCTCCCGGCCTTCACCCCGTGCGACGCGGCACGCATCACGGCGCCGTTGCCCTGGGCGTCCGGGTCCTCGGGCAGCGAGATGGCGTCCGGGTGGCCCCTCAGGTGGGCGAGGGCTTTGCGGGTCTGGTTGCCTATGTCCTTGGGATCCGTGTCCTGCCAGGAGAGCATCTCGTCCCGCACCCGGCCTAGGTCGAGCGGGCCACCCTCGTAGCCTGCAAGGACGGCCATGGTCAGCGCGGTGTCGTCTGTGGTCTCACCGGGCTCGAGGCCCAGCCACCCGCCGCCGACCATCTCGAGCGGCCCTTCTGGAATCTCCCACGGGGAGCAGAACTCGTATGTGGCGCCGAGCGCGTCGCCTACGGCGACGCCGAGGATCGCCCCGGCGGGCCTGTCCTCTTTTGGTGGGAGCGATTGCAGGTCTTCGACGTTCATGTGTTCTCGTCTTCCCGTTCGCGGAGGGTCGCCTCGAAGCGGCGTACGAAGTCCTCCTGCCCTTCGGTCTGGACGGTGCCCCTTCTGGCCGCCCGTACGGCGTCTATGGCTTCGTCGGCGGAGTGCTCCCCGATGGCGACCAGGACGCAAGCGGCGACGGTGCCCGTGCGCCCGAGGCCGCCGCGGCAGTGGACGACCACGTTCTCTCCCCCGCGCATGCGCTCCACTATGTTTC
>CADCUW010000216.1 GCA_902805985.1 uncultured Rubrobacteraceae bacterium | reverse complement strand
GCCGGATCGAACTCGTACAGTGCGCCGACGTACTTCTTGCCCGCCGCGTCGGGGCGTGCTACGGAGACGACGAGCCGCGAGCCGTCGGCAGAGAGCGTAAGCCCGGAGAGCCGCGGGAGCCCGAGCAAGTCTCCGACGGTGAAGGCTCTGTTGTCTGTCACGGTGCTCCTCCTCGTCTCCGCAGGACCCGTACGAGCCGCACGCGACGCATCATCCCCGCTCCTCGCGTGGCTCTGGCGACTCCTTGGGTCCGTCAATCAAGTACGCCACGAGACCGTGGGCCTGTTCGCCGGTAACAATCTCCTGCTTACGAAACTCTTCGGTGAGATCATCTCTGTGCCCTCATGAACTCCAGCACCGCCCGGTCGACGTAGCCCCGCGCCTGCTCCCTCTCCTCGAAGTTCTCCGTCCCGAGAAAGACGGCAAGCGCCCTGTAAAGGGCCTCATCGTCGGGCTCATCCTCCGCCAGGTACCCGAGATCCTTCAGCGAAGATACGACCTGATCCCGCACGTCCCCGTCTATGGCGACCACATCCTCGGGCCCCGTCTCCCCGAAGTACAGCGTGTGCAAATCCCGGATGCGCATCAGCTCCTCTATGGGGTCGGGATGGTCGTCCACGCGCAGGTCGATGACGCGGTCGTTGTCCCCGCCGTACCCTCCCCCCTCCCGCACGACGAGAAGCGCCGCGGACTGCCTGCCCCGCGAGTCACCCCCGGCTTCTTGCCCCGCGTCGAGCGCCGCCAGAAGCCGGGCCGCGAGGTCGCCCTCGGCCTCCTCGTAGGTCCTCGCCATCGCCCCTACCGTCTCCCGTCCGACGAGGATGTTCCCCTGCGCGGCGTAGTGCTCCCCGGTCACACCACCCGCCCAGTCGAAGCACTCGGAACCGGTAAAAGTGGCGGTCCCGCCCCGCGTGTCCACGACGCCGACCTGGCGGTGATCCCGGCCCTCGTCGGCGGAGGTCAGGGCCTCCACCGTCTCTCCGGCGGACTTTCCTTCGGACATCAGATCCAGGCCACGGGGTCCGTAGTTGTAGTTCGCCATCGCCTGGGTCGCCACGGCGCCAACACCAGCCCGCGCCCACGGCACGACCGCGCCGACGGCGAGGAACTTGGACTGGACGGCAACGCCTAAAGAGTCCGTCTCGGGGTCGAAGGCGACAATGGAGAACGTGGCGACGATATTACTCAAAGAACGGTCTCGCTCTCTAGTCGTAGGTTCGGGGGTCGAGGGCTTCGCGGACGCCGTCGCCGAGGAGGTTGAAGCCGAGGACGGCGAAGAAGATCGCCATGCCGGGGAAGAACGCCATCCACCAGGCGGTCGTCAGGTAGGACTGGGCCTGGAAGAGCATCGAGCCCCAACTCGGCTGGCCGGGCTCGGCGCCGAGGCCGAGGAACGAGAGGGTGGCTTCGGCGATGATGGCGTAGCCGACGGCGAGGGTGGTCTGGACCAGGAGCGGCGGCAGGGAGTTCGGCAGGACGTGGCGGAGCATGATGCCCGTGTGTCCCGTGCCGATGGCGCGGGCGGCGTCGACGTAGTCCAAAGAGCGGACCGTGAGTACCTGGGCGCGGGTGATCCTGACGAACGCGGGGATAAAGCCTATGCCGATGGCTATCATGGCGTAGCCCAGGCCCCCGCCCAGAACAGCGGCTATCACGAGCGCCAGGATCAAAAACGGGAAAGCCTGCAGGCTGTCCACGACGCGCATCACGATCCACTCGTCCCAGATCCCGCGGAAGTACCCGGCCGTCAGGCCCACGGGGACACCGATCAGGAGCGCGATGCCGACGGAGATAAGCGACGAGTACAGCGAGATCCTGGCCCCGAATACCACCCGCGAGAAGACGTCGCTCCCCAGCGAGTCCGTCCCCATCAGCCCCCCCACCCCGGGCGGCTGCAGCGTGAGCCCGTAGTTCTGGGACTGGGGGTCACGGGGCGCTATCAGGGGTGCCAGGAGGGCCGTGAGCAGCATGATCGCCACGATGACGAGCCCTACGACGGCGAGCCTGTTGCGCTTGAACCGGCGCCAGAAGCCAGCCAGCCGCCGCTCGCGCGGCTGTATGGCCTGCGTCTGGGAACCCTCGGCGGTGACCGCTTCGCTCATGGGCTACCCCCCACTGCTCGCGGAGATGCGCGGGTCTATGAACGCGTAGAGCGTGTCCACGAGAACGTTCACGAGCACCACGATCAGGGTGATGACCAGCACCGATCCCTGGACGGTGGTGAAGTCGCGCTGCGCTATCGAGTCGACTACCAGGCGGCCGAGGCCGGGAAGCTGGAAGACCGTCTCGGTGACGACGAGCCCGCCGAGGAGGCCCGCGATCTGGAGCCCGCTCGCCGTCACGAACGGCACCAGCGCGTTCCTGACCGCGTGGCGCATCACGACGACCCGCCTGCTGAGTCCCTTGGAGAAGGCGGTCCGCACGTAGTCCGAGCCGAGCTCTTCGAGCAGGCTGCTCCTGAGCATCCGGGTAAGCTCCGCCGACTCGCGCAGTCCCGTGGCGAAGACCGGCAGGATCATGGCGGTGATGTTCGCGACGGGGTCCTGAAAGAACGGCACGTAGCCCGAGGCCGGCAGCCACCCGAGGCTCACCGCGAAGATGATGATGAACATCATCCCGAGCCAGAAGTGCGGGATGGAGATTCCGCCAAGGGCGACGCCCGTGCTCACGTAATCCACCCACGTCCCCCGCCGGCTCGCGGACAGGATGCCGGCGACCACGGCTATCGTGAGGCTAACCAGGAAGGTGCCCAAAGCCAGCTCTATCGTCACGGGCAACCGCTGCAGGATGATGGTCGAGACGGGCTCGTCGTCTATAAGCGACTCGCCGAGGTCGCCGCGGAGGACGCCGCCAAGCCAGTCGAGGTACTGCGTGGGGAGCGGGTCGTTGAGGTTCAGGCGGTTGCGCATCTGCTCCTTGGCCTGCTCCGTGGCCTCGGGACCGAGGATGACCGTCGCAGGATCGCCGGGTATCAGGTTGATCATGGAGAAGCAGATCACGCTGACGATGAACAGGATCGGCAACGTCAGGAGCAACCGCCGGACCAGGAACGCCACGTCCGTCCTCCCCGACTACTGCTGCTTGCTCACGTTCGCGAGCCGCAAGATCCCGTCCGGGTACGCGGTAAAGCCCTTGACGTTGGACTGCATGGCGAAGTCCGTCGTCGTGTTGGAGTGGTAGAGGTACACGTAGGGGACGTCCTCGTGCAGGATCTCCATGGTCTGCGTGTAGAGCTCCTTGCGCCTCGCCTCGTCGCTCGTCGTGCGCGCCTCGTTCAACAACTCATCCACCTCCGGGTTGCTGTAGCCCGAGTCGTTGAAGTCGCCGTCGGTGGTCATGAAGTCGTAGATGTTCAGGTCGGGGTCGACCCTGCCGCTCCAACCCAGGTGCAGCGCCTCGAAGTCGCCGCTTGAGGAGTCCTCAAGGAGCGTCCCGAACTCGAGCTGCTCCAGCTTGACGTCTATGCCTGCGGGCTTGAGGTTGTTCTGGAGGACCTGCCCCATCTGCTGGCTCGCGGGCGAGGGGTCGGTCTTGTACGTGAACGAGAACCCGTTCGGCTCCCCGCCCTCCTCGAGGAACCTCTTCGCCTCCGCCACGCTCGGCTCGGGGTAGGAGTCGGTCTTCTCGCTGTAGGCGAAGGACTGCTCGCTAAACGGCGAGTTTGCCGGCGTGCCGCCCACGTTGCGCAGGACCGCCTTCACGATGGCGTCGCGGTCGACGAGGCTGTAGACGGCCCGGCGCAGCGCCTTGTTGTCGAAGGGGGGTTGCTGGGTGTTGAGGTAGAACCCCTGGTAGCCGAGGCCCGGCACCTGGGAGACCGTGTAGTCGCCGCCCTCCTGGAGGGTCTTAAAGTTCACGAAGGGGATGGAGTCGATCAGGTCGAGCTCGCCGCTCTGGAGGTTCTGGTACTGGACGTTCTCGTCGTCGATACCGTTGTAGACGATCTCGTCGAGCTTGGGCTGCCCGTCCTTCCAGTAATCCGGGTTCTTCTTGACGGTGATGTGGTCCCCGCGCACCCGCTCGACGAACTCGAACGGCCCGGTACCCACAGGCTTCTTGGAGACGCGCCCGCCACCCTCCTCGACGGCCTTCGGGGAGACCATGATCCCGGCCCGGTCCGTCAGCACCGCCAGGAACGGCGCGAAAGGCCGCTTGAGCGTGATGCGCACCGTCGAGTCGTCCACGGCTTCGACAGACTCCACGGGTTCTATCTCGGTGCTCCTGACGGAGTCCTCCTCCTGGTAGCGCTCCAGGTTGAACACCACGGCCTCTGCGTCGAACGGCTCGCCGTCGTGGAACTGCACTCCCTGGCGCAGCCTGAAGGTGTACTCCAACCCGTCGTCTGAGACCTCGTAACTCTCGGCGAGCATCGGCACGATCTCGCCGTTCTCGTCGATGTCCACGAGCCTGTCGTAGATGCTCGACATGACCTGCCGGTCCACGTAGGCGCTCGAAAGGTTGGGATCGAGCTCCGGCGGCTCCGCCTCCAGCCCGACCTCGAGCGTCCCCGGAGGCGTGTTCGACTGCGTGCCTCCCCCGCCACCGCTGCCGCAAGCCGCGGCCACGGACAATGCGATTGCCGCCAAAACGACCGCGCCGATACGCATATGCTTCATCTTCCCCCCGACATCTCCCGATTATCCCAACCTTGCCGGTGACCTTTCCCTGCGCGCAAAGTATCAGGCGCCCGAACCCGGGTCAACTTTTTCTCCGTATACGTCGACCACGCGCAAAATCTACGCGACGCGCCCCGGACCCGGCATCGGCCCGAAGGCCAGCAGTTGAACCTTCTCCGCGAACGATGCTCCGCCGCCAGGACAAAACGCTCTTGAGGTTTCAGGCATCAGGTTTCAGGCATCAGGTCGCCTCCTTCGGAGGCTTTCAGGTTCTGGGGGGTTATAGAGCGAGAGGATGCCGCGGACCTGCAACTCTCTCTGAGGCCTGCCAGGGTGGCGATCTCTAGCTCCAGGCCACGCACCGCACCCCTGATGCCTGTAGCCTGAAACCTAACTAATACAGTGGCAGGCGGCGACCCAGTGCTCGGGGCTTACCTCGCGCCAGACGGGCTCGTCGTGGGCGCAGGCCTCGGTGGCGTAGGGGCACCGGGTGCGGAAGCGGCAACCGCTCGGCGGGTTCACCGGGCTCGGGACGTCGCCTTCGAGCACGATGCGCTCCCGCTCGTGCTCGACGTCCGGGTCGGGAACGGGGATGGCCGAGAGGAGGGCCTGGGTGTATGGGTGGACGGGGTTCGAGTAGAGCTCATCAGACGGGGCCATCTCGACCATCACGCCGAGGTACATCACGCCCACGCGGTCGCTGATGTACTTCACGACCGAGAGGTCGTGGGAGATAAAGAGGTAGGTCAGGTCCCGCTCCCTTTGGAGCCTCTTCATCAGGTTGATGACCTGAGCCTGGATTGAGACGTCCAGTGCCGAGACGGGCTCGTCGGCCACGATAAAGTCGGGGTCCACGGCGAGCGCCCTGGCTATCCCTATCCTCTGTCGCTGGCCGCCACTGAACTCGTGCGGGTAGCGGCTGGCGTGCTCCTGGTTCAGGCCCACCGTCTCGAGGAGCTCCCGGACCCTGTCGTTTCGCTCTTTGGGGCCGTCCGCGAGGCCGTGGATGTCCAGCCCCTCGGCGACGATGTCGCCGACGACCATGCGGGGGTTAAGGGAGGCTTGGGGGTCCTGGAAGACCATCTGCATCCTGCGGTTCAGGCTCGTGGCCTCCTCGCCCCTCGCCCGGTGGACGTCCTTCCCGCCATACATCACCTGTCCGCCGGAGGGCTCGTAGAGCCTCACGAGGGTCCTGCCGACCGTTGACTTGCCGCACCCCGACTCGCCGACCAGGCCGAACGTCTCGCCCTTGTTTATCTCCAGCGAGATCCCATCGACCGCCTTGAGCGACGTCCCGCGCCCGATCTGGAAATACTTCCTGAGGTCCTTGACCTGCAGCAGCGGCTGCCCGTTGGTCGAACCGTTCGGCTCCATCATCTCTCTCCCCTTACCCGCACGGGAGGCTCCACATTGGGGGCCATCGGGTGATGCAGCCAGCAGGCCGCCGTGTGCTCCACCGAGAACGTCGTGTGCCCCGGCATCTCGTCGCTGCAGACCTTCATCGCGTAGGGGCAGCGGGCGGCGAACGGGCAGCCCTTCGGCGGGTGGAGGGCGTCTGGCGGGGTGCCGGGGATCGGGATCAGCTCCAGGGAGCGGTCGGCGTTGGGGGACGGGATCGAGGCGAGAAGACCCCAGGTGTAGGGCATCTGGGGGTTGTAGAAGATCTCGCGCACCGTCCCCGTCTCGACGATCTTGCCGCCGTACATGACCGCGATGCGGTGGGCCGTGCTCGCGACCACACCGAGGTCGTGCGTGATCAGGACGATGGACATGCCGAGCCGGTCCTGCAACTCGCGCATGAGCTCTAAGATCTGGGCCTGGATGGTCACGTCGAGCGCCGTCGTGGGCTCGTCGGCTATGAGGACCTGCGGGTCGCAGGCGAGCGCTATGGCGATGACGACCCTCTGGCGCATACCGCCGGAGAACTGGTGCGGGTACTGCTTGAGCCGCGCCTCGGCGTTCGGGATGCCGA
>CADCUW010000215.1 GCA_902805985.1 uncultured Rubrobacteraceae bacterium | reverse complement strand
TCCCGACCGGCAGCCCGCGGCCGTCGTCGGAGACGGAGACGGAGTTGTCCGTGTGGACGGTTATGAGGATCTCCGAGCAGTACCCGGCCAGCGCCTCGTCGATGGAGTTGTCCACGATCTCCCAGACGAGGTGGTGGAGACCCCGCGGGCCCGTCGAGCCGATGTACATGCCCGGACGGCGCTTGACGGCTTCAAGCCCCTCGAGAACCTGGATCGAACTAGCATCGTACGTGCTGCCGGAATGCTTGGTAGCGGCTTTAGCCCCCAAAGAGGACCCTCCTCATCTCATGTTCCGCGAAAGTAACAAGACCGTTCTTATCAGCAGAGGTTTGCACCCGAAGATTGTAACACAACTATTGGGTTTTCCCAACGGTCATCTGTTCCGTTTGGCCCTTATCTAAGCCTTTTTGTAGGCCGTGGCGGCCCGCTCGGGCACACCACCGCTTGTAGTGTTCGAGATGTTGCCACCAGATATGCGCACCACGCGGGCCCGCCCCAAGACCTCGGCGTCGAAGTAGTCGAGGTTGGTGGTGGTTATGACGGCCTGGGTGCTCTCCAGAAAATAGCCTGAGAGAAAGTCCCGCCGGCGCTCGTCGAGCTCGCTCATCACGTCGTCGAAGAGCAGGATCGGGTCCTGCCCCGTCTCGCCCCTGATGTGGTCCCTGGCCGCGAACTTCAGCGCGAGCGTCGCCAGCCGCTGCTGGCCCTGCGACCCGAACGTCGTCAGGTTGACCCCGCCGAGCAGGATCTCGAAGTCGTCCCTGTGCGGCCCGACCGACGTGGTGCCCCTCTCGACGTCCGCGCTGTGGGCCTCTTTAAGCGCCTCCGCGTAGCCGTCGAGGGGAGCGCTATAGGAGGGGCGTATCGCGGCCTTCTCCGAGCCGTACAGGGCCCTTAGAGAGCTTTCGAAGTAATGCTCGATGGGTCCGATCGCGGCCTGGCGGCCCCTGAGCACCTCCTCCCCGAGCTCGATCACCTTCCGGTCCCACGTCCACAGCGTCCGCTCGGAGGAGAATCCGTCCCTGATCCTGCGCAGCAACTGGTTGCGCTGCTGCACGGCCTTCGCGTACTCGGCGACCGCCCCCGCGTACGACGGTCGCAGCGTTGAGAGCAGGCCATCCAGGAACTCTCGGCGGTCCGAGGGTGAGCCCTTGGTGATCCTGATGTCGTCCGGGAAGAAGGTGACGGCCCGTACCCCGGCCCCGCCGGCGGCGTAGTTGGCGAGGGAGGGCGCCGGCGCCTCATCGACGGTCAGGCGCTTCTTCTGCCCCGGTGCGTACCCGACGGCCACCTTGCGCTCGTCGGGGGAATCGTCGAAAGAGACGCGGGCCTCGACGCGGGCGAAGTCCTGCTCCCAGCGGACGACCTCGGCGTCGTTGGCGGTGCGGGTCGAGGAGCCCGCGACGGCGAAGGAGATCGCTTCGAGCAGGTTCGTCTTGCCCTGGGCGTTGTCCCCGACGACGACGTTTAGGCCGGGGCCGAGGAGGACCGTGTCGTCGGCGTAGTTGCGGAAGTTTATGAGGCGCAGGGCGCGCAGGTAGGAGGTCAACCGACCTCCAGGCGTTCGTCACCCACCTCGACCACGTCGCCGGGGACGAGCTTCCGGCCGCGGCGGGTCTCCACCTCGCCGTTGACGAGCACCTCGCCGGCTTGGATCAGGACCTTGGCCTCCCCCCCGCTCCCCACGACGTCAGAGGCCTTCAGCGCCTGCCCGAGCGTTATGACGGGTTCGTCTTCCAACTAGCTCTGCGAAGGGTCGCGCATCGGCATGATCAGGTACAGGAAATCCGGCTCGTCCCCGTTCTCATCGCCGTTCTCGCCCGGCACGATTAGCCCGGGCTTGAGCGCCTCGTTCAGTTTGAACTTGACCTTGTCGGTGTCGATGGCGGAGACGCCGTCGAGCAGATACCCAGGGTTGAAGGAGATGAGGAAGTCGTCCTCGCTGTTGGCGGGCAGCTTCTCGTGGGCCTCCCCCACGTCCCCGTTCTTGACGATCACCTCGACGGAGCCCTCGGTGAACGAGAGGCTCACCGGCACCGGTGGCGTTTGGCGCTGGGCGAAGAGGTTGACCCGGCGGAGCGTCCCCATGAGGTCCTCCCGCGAGACCGAGATCTCCCGCTCGAAGCCGGTCGGCAGCAACCTCCGGTACTCGGGAAAGTTGCCGTCGATGAGCCGGGTGCCGAAGACCACGTCCCCGATCCTGAACAGCGCCTGGTTCTCCGAGAGGGAGACCTCGACGTCGTCCTCATTGGAGCCGGAGAAGATCCTGGAGACCTCCGTCATGGCCCTCGCCGGTATGATCGCCTCCCTCGAATCCTCGAAGGGAGTCGTTGCCAGCTCCGTCTCCTTGATGCTCAAGCGGTAGGAGTCGGTCGTGACCATCCGGACCCTTGCGTCCTCGAAGGAGATCAGGATCCCGGTGAGCACCGGCCTGGTCTCGTCCCTGGAATAGGACCTGGATACCTTCTCCACGGTCTCCACCAGCGAAGCGCCCGGCATCCGGAAAGACCCCTCGGCCTCGAACTCCGGCAGCTTCGGGTAGTCGTCGGCGGCGTAGGTCCTGATGGTGTACTCGTTCTCCCCGGCGGCCAGCCGAACCGTCCCCTCGGACCCGTCGTACTCCAGCGTGAAGTTCCCCGCCGGCAGCGACCTGACGATGTCGTTGAAGATGCGCGCCGGGATCACGACCCGCCCCTCACCTTCGACCTCCGCCTGCGAGGTGGTCTGGATCGAGATCTCCATGTCCGTCGCGCTCAACCGGAGCGCCCCCTCCTCGGCCTCGAGAAGGATCCCACCAAGCAACTGTATGGTCGACCTCGCCGAGACCCCACGTGACACCAGAGCGAGCTTTCTGCCAAAGACATCAGTGCTACAAACGGCCCTCATTCGTCCTCCCTTCTCCCCTTATTATTACTACTAGAACATATATCTATTAGATTAATAATAATAATAAGGCCTGTGGATATGTGGATAACCCCGAAGATCCGTCTTATCTAAGCGGCGTACGACCCGTCCCGACTGTGGAAGAAATTGTGGATAACTCCCGTTTTCTTGTGGACAAATTGTGGATAAGTGCCGAGTTATCCACAGTCCAGAGTTATCCACATTTTTATCCACAGACTTATCCACAGGTTTTACCCCTCTTATCCACAGACTTATCCACAGGCAAATACGACTGGTATTCTTAAAAGCCTCACTGAAAGCGGTACTTGTCCACAGAAAGCGCGGGTTATCCACAGAACCTGTGGATAAGTCGTGGGATCTGTGGACAGTCTGGGGTGGGTTATCCACAGGAAAACCTTGAACCTGTGGATAGGGTGTGGACAAAAGGCCGCCGAAGGGGTGGATATTTGTTACAAAGTTGCTGCCCTGGGGGGAGGGGTTCAGCGCTTGCTCTTTACGTGGGTGGTGAGCTCGTGGATCTGGTTGAAAGCGTCCCGGTCGCTGTTTATGAGTTTGGAGATCTTGGCCGTGGCGTGCATGACGGTCGAGTGGTCCCGGCCGCCGAAGGCCTTGCCGATCTTGGGCAGCGATTCGTCGGTGAGCTCGCGGGAGAGGTACATGGCGACCTGTCGCGGGTAGGCGAAGCCCTTGGTGCGGCTCTGTCCGACAAGGTCGGCCTTGGAGACGCCGAAGTACCGGCACACCTCGTGCTGGATCAGCTCTATCGGTATCTCCCGGTAGGCCTGGTCCGGCAGGATGTCCTTGAGGACCTCTTCTGCGAGCGCGACGCTGACCCGTCGTTCGTAGAGAGAGGCGTAGGCGAGGATGCGGACGAGGGCGCCTTCCAGCTCGCGGATGTTCGTCGAGACCTTGGAGGCTATGAACGTGAGGACTTCGTCGTCAACCTCCAGGTGGTCCATGATCGCCTTCTTGCGGAGGATCGCGATCCTGGTCTCGAGGTCCGGCGGCTGGATGTCGGTGACGAGGCCCCACTCGAAGCGGCTGACGAGCCGGTTCTCGAGGGTCTGTATGTACTTCGGATGCCGGTCGGAGGCTATGACGATCTGCTTGTTCTCCTCGTAGAGCGAGTTGAAGGTGTGGAAGAACGCCTCCTGGGTCTCGACCTTGTTCTCCAGAAACTGGATGTCGTCCACGAGCAGCACGTCCTGTTCCCGGTAGCGCTTCTGGAACTCCAGGGGCGAGTTGTCCCTCATCGAGTTGATGAAGTCGTTGGTGAACTGCTCGCAGGTGACGTACCGGATCCTCATGCTCGGGTCCTGGTCCTCGACGTAATGCCCCACGGCCCTCAGTAGGTGCGTCTTGCCGAGCCCCACGCCCCCGTAGATGAAGAGCGGGTTGTAGACGACCCCCGGCGTTTCGGCCACGGCCAGGGTCGCGGCGTGGGCGAACCTGTTGCCGGCCCCGATGACGAACGTGTCGAAGGTGTATTTGACCTTGAAGGACCGGGGTCCCCTCGCGTTGAGTACCGACTCCGCCGCGTCCGCGGCCCCGTTGCCGGACCCGACCGGACTGCCTACGCTGACCACCAGCGAGCTGTCGCGGCCCATCACCGAGTCGAGCACCTCTTCGAGAAGCGGCCGGAAGCGGCTCTCGATGTACTCCTTAGCGAAGGTATTTGGCACCGAGATCTCCAAGCGGTCGTCCCTGACGTCTACCG
The DNA here is from genome assembly GCA_902805985.1 of uncultured Rubrobacteraceae bacterium. Classification (GTDB taxonomy): domain Bacteria; phylum Actinomycetota; class Rubrobacteria; order Rubrobacterales; family Rubrobacteraceae; genus Rubrobacter_D. The sequence goes on along the minus strand of CADCUW010000215.1, from coordinate 1,973 downwards.
GGCGTATGCCCTCGAACCAGACCCGCAAGGAAGAGACGTCTATCTGCTCGGACGCCCGGTCCAATACCTCGGCCCATATCTGATCTACGCGGCCCGCCATGGCCTACTTTACCCAGGCGCTGACGATCGCCTCTACCACGTCCTTGCCGAGGGGAGAGATGAGCCGCTTGCCCGACTCGTGCGCCTGGACCAGCCCGTGCTCCTCGAGCACGGAGAGGTCCCGGTACGCGGTGCTGACGCTGATCTCCAACCGCTCCGCGACGGTCGAGGGGCCGACCTCGCCGCACTCGAGAACGGTTATGAGCACCTTCTGCTGCCGCTCCGAGATGTTCATGCGCGGAACGCCGTCCGGATACTTGCGCGCCTCGGGCCGCGCCACCGCGGTCTCCACAGGCGCGGCCCGAGGCGCGTCGCCGATCGAGATCGTCGCCACCGTACCACCGCCGATGTTGTCCTCGACGGTCAGGGAGCCCCCGGCCTTCTCCGCGGCGGACCGGGCCATACCGAGGCCGGCGCCGACGCCCCTGATCTCCTCCAGCACGGCCTGCGAGGCCCCGCTGAAGCCGAATTCCACAGCCCGCTCTTTGTTGTGGATGCCCGGTCCTCTGTCGGCGACCCGCACGACATTTCCACCGTCTAGCACCGAGACGACCACGCCCTTGTACTCAGCGTGTATGAGGTTCTCCACCACTTCCCTGACCGCCTCCTCTGGGACCTCCCCACCGAGCTCCCGGACCTTGCCCATCACTGATCTCGTGAATTTGGCCGTCGCGGAACGGGCATCGGCCGCCGCGATCTCCGTGATCTCGGGATCCACCCCCGGCGGGTACACGACGACCCGGGCGTTTATCTCCGCCCGATCCGGTTCCATCCGTGTCCGCTGTGCGTGCATCATCCCCGCAACGGAATGTAACCTACCCCTCCATCCAACGCTATAGTGCACGGGCTGGAAACCTACTTTTGCAGGCAATTTAGAAGTTTATCCACAGGTTTATCCACAGGCTGTGGATAAACCTGTGAAAAGAGACGAGCAACGCCGGATAGAAGAGACGGGCGCGGGTGTTTTCGCAGGAATGGAGGCATGTAGCGTCGAGGTCAAACGGAGAGTTAGATGCTGGTTTGCAGTACTTTTCTTTGATATTTGGGCTCCGAGGCTGGTGGGAGGCACATCGGACGGTTGTGGTCTCTGGCTGGATGGCCGTTGGGGCTTCGGATATACTGGTCTGGATCACTCGTACATTCTGGAACACTTGTAGAGGAGCCTTATGAAGCGCACTTATCAGCCGAACCGACGTAAGAGAGCCAAGACCCATGGCTTCCGCAAGCGTATGAGCACCGTCGGGGGGCGCAGGGTAATAGCGGCCCGTCGCCGGCGGGGTCGGAAGAGCTTGGCAGTCTGACGGGTGCCCCGAAGTAAGCGTATGCGCCTGACGGACTCCTCGGAGTTCGAGAGGGTCTACAAACAGGGGACCGCTTACAGGGGCCGGCTGTTCTCCGTCCACGCGTTTCCGAACGAACTCGAGACCTTACGGCTGGGTCTCTCGGTGTCCAAAAAGGTAGGCAACGCGGTGGTGCGGAACACCGTGAGACGCAAGATGCGTGAGATCTTCGCCGCGGTCGCCGGTGAGACTGGAGGGAGTCTGGATCTGGTCATCTCTGCCCGCCCGGCCGCCCGTGACGCGGCTTTTGAGGAGCTGCGCGAGGAGTTCGACCGCGCACTTCGCAAACTCGGCGCTGTAGGCAGCTAGGACATGCGAGGAACCTGTAAAGCATGATTAACGGCATAGCGGACTTTTTCCAGAACCTCTTCAGCCCCGTGGTGAATATCCTCGGCAGCGTCCTGCTTTTCTTCCACCAGACCGTCGGCGCCCCGTGGTGGCTAAGCATCGCGATGCTGACCGTCGTGGTCAGAGGGCTGCTCTTCCCTCTGACCGTGAAGCAGGTAAAGAGCATGCGCGCGGTGCAGGACCTGA
>CADCUW010000214.1 GCA_902805985.1 uncultured Rubrobacteraceae bacterium | reverse complement strand
AGCTGCAGGGCATCTCGCAGACCTCCTGCAACGTGCTCAACGAGATGGGACCGCAGATACAGTGGGTCCAGAGCCAGGTGACGGACGACAAGATCTACTGCACCTACATCGCCCCGAACGAGGACATAGTCCGCCAGCACGCCGAGCAGGGCGGCTTCCCGGCGAACCGGGTCTCCGAGGTCCGCGCGGTCATAGACCCGACCACCGCGGAGGCGTAGGGGCGGCCGGGGTCAGCGGCGCTTATTGCAGGTAGTTTCGCTCCAGCCGGGCCGCCGTGTGGCGCAGGAACGTACACCCGCGCTCCCGGACGCGGGCGGGGCGCCCGGTTACAGTACCCTGTTGACGGCGGCCACCCTCTGCATGACGTCGAAGGCGACGAGGGAGCGTTCGCCGCCCGCGGGAAGGCCCCGCACGCTCTCGTAACCCGCGAAGAGCGCCTCCCGGGCCAGCCCTCCCGTCAGCTCGGAAGTGGCGCCCGGCGCGTCGCCACCGGGGACGGAGGGCGCGCAGCACGACAGGCAGGTCGAAGAGGTAATGCCCGAGGCCGAACTGGTCGAAATCCGTCGCCCCCGCCGCCCCCTGGTCGACTCCGCCGCCGAACAGGAGGTTCGTGAGGGTGAGGTCGCGGTGTATGGTCCCGAAGACCCCGCTCCCGTACCCGAACCCGTCGAGTTCCCCGCGGACGCGCCGCGCCACCGCCTCGAAGACGTTCATCTCGTCCGCCGAGTAGAACGCTTCGCCCCCCTCCCACACCGGGGCCGACGCCCGAAAGGCCAGCTCCAATCCCAACGGGGAAACGCGGGGGCGTCGGGAGGTTGGTAGCGGCTGGCGCGGTCGTGCAGCCCCGCCGCCAGGCGGCCGACCCGCGAGAATTCGGCGGCGCTCGGGTCTTCCCTGGTCTTTCCTGGCACCCAGCTCAGGAGCGCGAAGTGCCGCGGCGGGTGGTCCAGACGGTAGATCTGCTGTTGCCGGACCGATCTGCCGCCGCAGCAGCGCGCGTAGCGGCGGCAGGTCGTCGAAAGAGACCCGGCCGACCAGAGAGCCGTCGGGCAGGGGCACTGGCTCGGGCACCGCCAGATCCGTCTCGCGGGCCAGGTCCGAGAGCCAGAGGAGCTGCGCCTCCATCGTCTCCGGCGAACGCAGCCCGGGCCCCGTGCGATACCTGGGATCTGAGCGCTCCTCCTCCCCGACCCTCGAGGGTGAAGGATAAGCCCTCAGGACGAAACGTCCGCAGGCGGGTGGCTCGACCAGAGAGACTTCCTTGAAACCGTGGCTTAGGTGACGAAGCCGCGCGGCGGCGCAGCCCGTAACGCCCGAGCGCCAGCCCGGCCAGCGCCGCCGCGCGCTCCAGGCGCGCCCTGTTTTCCGCCTTCTCGACCATGCGGGCTAATATCGGGGCCGCAAGTTAAAACAGGATTAAAGGCGCGTTATAAACCTCCAACACGCGCCGGCAATCGCCCATGCAGACCATCACGGGACGACAAAAGGACCGCCCCGTGGGGGACGGTCCTCGTGTTCGATGCGGAGGCGTCTACCGGGCTAGAGGGCGGCGCACTGGTCTTCCTTGTCGCCAGCCGTGTTACCACCGCCGGTCGGGGGAGGGTTGTTCGCCTGGCACTGGAGGTTCTCGGCGATGCGGTTGTTCTCTATGACGAGCCCGCCGGTGTTGTGGTTGGCCTGGAGGTTGGCGAGGAGGGTGTTGCCCCGCGCGATCATGCGCGCCTCGTTCGAGAAGTACTGAAGGTCGCCGTTGACGCGGGAGTTGAGCACCCTTCCCACGCCGCCTTCGAGCCCGTTCTCGAGCTGCACGCTGCCGACGACCACGGAGTTCTGCCTGAGGGTGATGTTCTTGAAGCCCTCGCTCTGGACGTTGCCCTTGACCCTGATGGTGTTGGCGACGAGCGTCGCGCCGCGCTCTACCTTGACCGTCCCCTCGACCCTGGTACCGTTCAGCGTGCACGAGGCGCCCTGCGGCACCCGCAGGTTGTCCACCGTCGCGGAGCCGATCGTACCCCGGCACGTCCGCTCCTCGGCCTGCGCCGTCCCGGCCACCGCCAGCAGCGCCGCCAGCCTCGTCGGATTGGTCCCTTTTCGCGTCTTTAGCAGGTAGATGTCCTCGCCACCGGGGAGCTTCTGGATGGTTCGGGTCTCGAACTTCTTGTTGAACCTCGCCACGCCGGTCCCGGGTTTGAGCTTGACCACGACCTGCCGGGAGACGAACTCGCCCCCGTCGTCATCGTCCGCGGCGGCGGGGCCGGTCAGAAGAAGGCACAGCAACACGGCCGTCGCCACCGCCGCGAGCGTAACCAGAGCGGGACCCCGTGGCGAGCTGGCGACGACCGCCATGCTCTTTGGCCGCTGGATAGAGTTCTTCACGTCTTCCTCCCGGGAGAGATGCAAGATTGGCGCCGGTATTGCTCACCTTGACAGTAGGGGTGCGCCATTAGAGCCCGGTGATACCAGGATTAGAGAATCCTCATGTCGGCAATCGTGACAGCGCTCGCGCGGACGGGCGTGACGTGTGATCGAGATCCTAGATCTAGCGTCTACCGATCAGGATGAAAGGGGCCCAGTAGTACGGGTGCGGGTGACGTTCTTTTATCTTCAGTTGGGCGGCGCGTAGCGCCGAGGCCCTTCCCTCGCCGTGCCCCATGAGTTCGTACCAATTCTTCATCAGCTCCGCCGTGGTTTCGTCCTGCGCGAGCCACAGGCTGACCACCAGCGTCGCGGCACCGGCTCCGAGGAAGGCGCGGGCCAGGCCGAGCACCTCGTCACCCCCGGTCACCTCGTTGCGTCCCGACTCGCAGGCGCTGAGGGTCACCAGCGTACCCGGAAGGTCGAGGTCCACGACGTCGGCGCCGGTAAGCCAGCCGTCGTGCAGCTTGAGAGAGGAGAACATAGGGTTGTCCGACCGGAAGAGCCCGTGACAGGCCATGTGCAGGACGGCGCATCCGGGAGCCTCGTTTTGCAGCGTGGCCACGGTGGCCTCATCGCCGACGCGCGGCTCGGCCTCGGGAACGCGCCCCGCGACGGCGTGGGCCTCGGAGATCGCGGCCGGTATCGAGGGGTCCTCCACGCCAAAGACGAGGGCCCGTCCCGACCTGCCCGCCCGTCTCTGGCAGAGGGCGTAGACCGTCGCGCTGGGGGCGTAAGAGATGTCGAATCTCTCCAGCATGTACCGCCCACCGTCGAACAACGCATGGAAGGGAACCCCGTGCAGGGGGCCGTGGTGCCCCACGATCAGCTTCGCGGCGCCTCCGGTGGCGCCGACGGGGGTCATCTCCTCGAGAGGCGGTTCCAGCGGCGCGACCAGTTCGTCGTAGAGCTGGGTCAGCAGGCTCCTGGCCGATCTTTCGAGCACCGCCATGTGCCGCTCGGCGAACCGCTGGCCCGCGCGAAAGCGTTCCCACTGAGTCTCCAGCTTTCGCAGGAGGCGACGCGTCTTCGAGATCGTGCCGACCCTCCGCACGACCCGCATGTGCCCTGCCGTCCTGACGAAGGCCAGGATCTCTTCGCCTGCCACGTAGTACGTCAGCAGCAACGTACCGGGTGCGAGGTCCTCCCGGACGACCTCCCGGGGAGCCGTGAACAGGTCTACCGAAGCGTCGTCGGCCGCGGCCCGCAGCCGCAACGTTCTGATCTCTTGCTCCAACTCCGCCGCCCGCAGGTCAAGGGACGGCGCGCGAGGCCTATCGTCTCCGGGGCCTTCGAGAAGCTCGCTGTAGACGGCGTTCAAGTCCGCCTGCAGGGTGCGCCCTCCCAGCGAAGGGTCCGCTATTCCCGATGTCTTTCGCCCCACGACGCCCGTGATCAAATCGACCAGCGCGCGGGACTTGGCCCGCTCGACGACGTCGTAAGCGAGCCCCGCGCCCTCTTCGTCCTCCCCGGAGAGATGCAACAACAGGAGGCCTTCGTAGGCGGCGATCTTATCCCCCAGAAAAGAGACGCGCATGGCGTCCTGGGCGACCGTGCCATGTAGATGTTCTATCTCGTCGATGGCCGCTTCGAGCAGACGCCGCGCCTCTTCGTCTCGGCCTTGCAGACGCCGCAGGTTTCCGAGGCGCTCGTTTAGACGGTAGCTTAGTTGGGGCAGAGCGAGGCGGTCGGAGAGCTGCTGCGCGGCGAGGAGGTGCGCTTCGGCTTCTCCGTCCGGCGGCGAGAGGTCGGCGAGGCGTAGGCGAGCGTAGACCTCTTGCACCGGCCAGTCTCTCCAGAACGAGATCCAAAGCCCTATGGGCCGTCTCCCTGGCGTCCTTCGTGCTCCCGCACGCCGCGAGTAGCGATGCCTGCTCTAGCATCACGCTGGAGAGCATCGGCACGTTGCCGGCCCCGCGAAACAGCCCTGTGGCCTCGGCGAGCACCCCTTGCGCCTCGTCCAACATCCGGGAGGCGATGAGCGCCGACCCCATGCCCCACAACGTTCGGGCGCGGTCGTGCGCCATGCCCACGCCCCGCAGCATGGCATCCGCCTCGCGGTACGCCGCCAGCGCCTCGGCGTAGAGGTTGAGCGCCAGGTAAGCATCGGCCGTATCGCGCAAGAGCAGGTACTCGTCGGCCGGGTCGCCGAGGGCGCCCAGCAGGCGTCTCGCCCGCTCGAACGCGCCGAGGCTCTCCGCGTAATTGGCCAGCCTGAGATGGGTCTCCCCGATGTTGCCCAGCGACATGACCTGCGAGAGGGTAAGGCCGGCCTCTCCGAAGACCTCCGCGGCGGCCTCGTGCGCCGCCAGCGCCTCCGTGCCCCGACCGAGCACGGCCAGGACAGACCCGCGGTTGTCGGAGATCTGGCCGAGTCGTTCGGTCATCCCGAGATCCCCGTAGACTTCCTCGGATACCGCGAAGGCGTCGAGCGCCTCGTGGTAGCGTCCCATGTACTCGTAGCACAGGCCGCGGTTCTGGTTGATCAGCGCGGTCATCAGCCGGGTCTCCCGGGGCGACAACTCGTGGCCGCGCGCATCGTCGAGGGCGCCCAGGACTTGGCGGGCGATGTCCAGCGCCTCCCCGTAGCGTCCCAGGTTTATCAGGCCGGACATCAGGCCGACGTTCGTGCGTATGGCCTGCGCGCGCAGCCCGAGGGCGAGGTACTCGTCGTGGGCGGCCTTGGTGAGACGGATGTCTTCCTCAAACTCGCCTCTCACGCCGTGCGCCCCGGCACGGATGTACTTGGCGCGGGGCACCGCGGCGGGCGACGCCGCGCCATCCGCCACATCGGCACAAAGCTCGGCCGTTAGCCGCGCCTTACTGGGATCGTTGTTCAAGAGCCTTTCGGCCGCGTCCAGCAACCGGTCGAGCCCGCCGGCGTCTAGAAGACCCCTGTCGCGCAGAGACCGAGCCTGTTGCTCCCGCGTCGGGAGGTCGAGCAGCTCGTCTAGAAGGCCCGGTTCGATCCCGTCATTGCCCGGCATGCCTCCATTCTACGCGTTCAGTTCCACCGGGGAGATGAGGATCTCAACCGCGTCGCTGCTCAACAGGATCTGGTACTGCCCGGGCTCCACGCCCTCGAAGGTGAACTCGCCGAGCTCGTCCGTGGCGGTCGTGCCCACCTCGTCCGTGCCGCTGAGGATCTGGACGCCGAACACCCCGGCCTCCGCCTCGTCGTTGGGGAAGACCTGCCCCTCGAGGTCGAGCTTCCCGTTCCCGGGGCGGCGCCTGAAGTTTAGCGCCACGTCGGCGGCCTCGGTGGTGTAGACGAGCTGTCCCTCGGACCCGCCGGCCGACCGGACGCCAGCCAGCGGCTGCGACCCGCCCCCGAAGGAGAGCGTCGCTGTCAGGCGCGTCAAAGGCCTCGGCCGCCGGCGACCTTCGGCGTAGGCCTCGAAGGCCTTCGCCAGCTCGGCCCGCTGGCCTTCGGGCGGGCCTTCGAGGACGACGTCTCCGCTGAGACGGTAGAACTGCCTGAGCCATTCTAACTCGGCACGGGTCGCCTCGTCGGCCCCGACCAGACGTTCCTCGACGGCAAGGGCCTCCTTCGGGGGCGGGTCGCAGCCGCTGGCTGGCGTCCCTCGGCCCAATCCGCGAGGGTCTCGAGATCTATTCGCTCCCGGCTCACCGTTGTGTACCTCCCGTACAGGATCCCCCCCGCATTCGTGTCGCCGTACCCGTCGTCAAAAGAATGCGACGAGGGAAGCGAAAAACACGGGCGACAGAGAACATCCGGGGGCGCGTCAACGGTCCCCAGGGCCGTCCTGAGGCGCCGCAGGCAGCGGGCGCGGGTGGGGCCGCTGCTCCCGACGGGCATGTCGAGGCGCCTGGAGATCTCGGCGTACGTGGGCTCCGAGGCGTCGAGGTAGAGGGCCGTGAGCAGCCCGCGGCAGGGCTCGCCCATCTTCGTGAGGCCCCCGTCGAGCCAGTCGATGGTCTCCCACCGCTCCGAGGGCTTCTCGCTCCCGAGCAGCCAGGGGGTGTCTGCCAGGTCGTCCTCGCGGCCCGGGCCCTCGCGGCGGCCCTTCTCCATCAGACGCCAGGTGTGGCGGCGGGCGACGGTGGCGAGCCAGGCTTTCACGTTGCTCTCCTCGGTGAGGGAATCTAGGGATTGGATCAGGATGGTGAACGTGAGTTGGGAGACGTCGGCGGCGTCGGCGGGCGAGAGACCGTAGGAGCGCGG
>CADCUW010000213.1 GCA_902805985.1 uncultured Rubrobacteraceae bacterium | reverse complement strand
GTCTCCTCCCCGCTGGCAACCCCGGCCTCCCCACGATAAACTAGCCGGGCCTTGCGCCTGTAGCTCAGGGGATAGAGCATTGGTTTCCTAAACCATGTGTCGGAGGTTCGAATCCTTCCAGGCGCACTCCACGAAACGCCTCAAACCAGCAACGAACGGTGGCCTTCGTCCACCCTATCGCACCCCCCTTCTACTCCCAGAGAGCCCCGAAACGATCCATCGCGTCCCTCCTCGCCCGGTCGGAGGGCCCCGGGCGTCCGGGAAGACGAGCCCGTTGTCCTGCCAGAGCTCCCCGAGCGCCAGGCGCTCCTCGTTGTGGCGGGCCCTGTGGGCCTGGAGGGCGGCGCCGGCCTCGGGCATCAGCGGCACGACCCGGTCCTTGCCGGTCTTGGTGGTGTTGCGGATCACGGGCGGGCCGCTCCTGGTCTGGGAGGCGGTGCGCCGGAACGTGAGAGAGTCCGGCCCGACGTCGTTCCAGGCGAGCGCCCGGAGCTCGGCCGGCCTCGCACCCGACAGGACGGCCACCACGAAGAACGCCTCGAAGCGGTCCCCATTGGCCGCCTCGAAGAACCGCGCCACCCCCTCCTTCGTCATGACGTCGTACTCGCGCTCGTCGGTGGAGTAGCGGGGCGGGTCGACGTCCCTGGCCGGGTGGTTGGTCCTGACGAGCCTCTTCTTCGCGGCCCTCTGGAGCGCGACCCTGGCGGTGGCGTGGGCGTGGTTGACCGTCCTCGGCCCCACCCCCTCCTTAACTAGGCGGGCGTAGAGGAGGTCGAGGTCCTCCGGGGAGAGGTCGGCGAGGGTTCCGCGGCCTGCGACTTGCTGGCCGAGGAGCCGGCTTCTTCGTCGGCCACCGCCTCAGCCGACGCCTCGGCTCCTGCGAGTCCTTCCAGCGGCGGTGCCGTGCCCCCAATCTCCGAGGACAATTGCCCGGCGAGCGCCCCCATCAAGGGCAACCAGTCCGGCCTCTACCACGTGCCGGAAGGGTCCTACTACGACGTCACCAACCCCGAGGAGTGTTTCGCCACCGCAGGAGACGCGGAGGCCGCGGGGTACGAGGCGGCCTCGCAATGACCGTGACAACTCTCCTCCGCCGCCACCGCACCCGCCGCGCCTTGGGCGTCGGCCGGATCGCGTTAATGTAGGCGGGCCTCATCTGGCGGACCGAGTGGAGTCTTTCCACCCACATTCGCGTATACCTATCCGCGACCA
>CADCUW010000212.1 GCA_902805985.1 uncultured Rubrobacteraceae bacterium | reverse complement strand
TTGGCGGGGACGCCGACGATCAGGCTGCGGGGCGGGAACTCGCGGTTCTCCGGGACGACGGCGCCGGCGGCGACGATAGAGCCGGTCCCTATCTTCGCGCCGTTGAGGATGGTGGCGCCCATCCCGATCAGGCACCCGTCCCCCACCTCGCAACCGTGAACCACGGCGTTGTGCCCGACCACGCACCCCTCGCCGACCGTCGCCGGGAACCCGGGGTCGGCGTGCAGGACGCAGCCGTCCTGCACGTTCGTCCGCGCGCCGATCCGGATCGGCTCCGTGTCGCCCCGCAGCACCGCCCCGTACCAGACGCTCGTGTCCTCCCCGAGACGCACGTCGCCCACGACGAACGCGCCCGGCGCGATCCAGGCCGAAGGAGCGGCGTCGGGGACGAACTCCTTGTGCGGCAGCAGTGGTCCGCTCAGATCCAACGCCGCACCCTCCCCTTGTACCGCAGGTACTCCTGCCCAAACTTGTCTTCGAGGTAGCGCTCCTCGCGCTTTATAACGCCGCGGTCCACGATGTGGAGGACGGCCGGGAGCAAGAGCGCGGCCGGGAGCGCGTTGGCGCGGGCGCTCATGCCAGAGTAGATCAGGGCCATCCCTACGTAGAGCGGGTTGCGCGTGAACCCGTACGGCCCCCTCTCGACGATGGCGGTCGTGGGATGGTAAGGGTCCACGTTGGTCCCAGCCCGGCGCATCTCCCGGAAGCCCCAGAGGCCAAGCATCAGCCCGCCGACGACGAGCGGCCAGCCCAATGCCTTAGAGAGAGCTCGAGACAAGAAAGGCGTGGGACGGAGCCGGTTCGCCAGCAGGCCCGCGCCCAGAATGCCCGCGAAGATCAGGGGCGGGGGCGCTATCACACCGGGGTTGTCCTGGCCGTTGCTGTTACCGTCGCTCACGGCGCCTCCCTTGCAAGATCTCAGCCAGCGATCCGGGGCGAGCGCGCCGACCCTTCCCGTCCAATGCGGCCGGGCTACCGGCAACGAGACCCATCGTAGGGGCGGGTTTGATTAAACCCGCCCGACCCGCGGGACACCTCACACCTCCACCAGCACCGCGTCGCCCTGACCGCCGCCGGAGCAGATCGTCGCGAGCCCCCTGCCGCCGCCCCTGCGCCCGAGCTCGTAGAGGAGCGTCGCCAGGATACGGGCCCCGCTCGCCCCGACAGGATGGCCGAGCGCGAGCGCCCCGCCGTTGACGTTGACGATCTCGGGGT
>CADCUW010000211.1 GCA_902805985.1 uncultured Rubrobacteraceae bacterium | reverse complement strand
CGGCGGGGACTTTGCCGAAGCGCAGGCCCATCATGAGCGCCTGGTTCGGTAGCTGCTCGAGCATCGGCTCGGCCTCGGCGTGCATCAGGACCGGGCAGGCGTACTCGTCAACCAGGGCGGCCACGGCTCCGACGTGGTCTATGTGGGTGTGGGTGATGATTATCTGGCCTATCTCAAGATTCGTCTGCTCGACGGCGAGCGCGATGCGGGCCGCCTCGTCGCCGGGGTCGAAGAGGGCGCCCGTCCCCGTCGCCTCGTCCCCGACGATGTAGCAGTTCTCCTGGAACGGGCCGACGGTCAACTTTTCGAGGATCATGCGGACCTCCCGATCAGGAACTCGACCAAGAGCCGCGCCGGCACGCCGGTCGCCCCCCTGGTCGTGTATGCGTTGCCCTTCTTGCCGTACGCGGTTCCCGCGATGTCCAGATGTGCCCACGGGAAGTCCGCAAACTCCTTGAGGAAGGCCCCGGCGGTGAGGGCGCCGCCCCCGCGCCCGCCCGAGTTCTTCAGGTCCGCCGTGTCGCCCTTGATCTGCTCGGTGTACTCCTCGAAGAGTGGGAGGGGCCAGGCCCGCTCACCCGCGGTCTCTCCGGCGGCCTGGACCTCGGCCACGAGGTCCTCGTCGTTGCCCATGAGGCCGGATGCGTGGTTCCCGAGGGCGACGACGCAGGCGCCTGTCAGGGTGGCGCAGTCTATTACCGCTGTGGGATCGTAGCGGCGGGCGTAACAGAGGGCGTCGGCCAGGATCAGCCGCCCCTCGGCGTCTGTGGTGAGGATCTCGACGGTCTTCCCGTTTGGCATCGTTAGCACGTCCCCCGGCTTGAAGGCGTCCCCGCCGGGCAGGTTCTCCGTCGCCGGCACGATGGCGACGACGTCGAGCGGCAGGTCGAGCGAGCCGACCGCCTCCATCGCCCCGAGCACCGCGGCCCCGCCGCCCATGTCGAACTTCATGTCCTCCATGCCCGCCGTCGGCTTTATGGAGATGCCGCCAGAGTCGAAGGTGACGGCCTTGCCCACGATCACGACCGGCTTCCCGCCCCCGCCCTTGCGATGCTCCAGCACGATAAACCGGGGCGCGTTGGAGGCCGAGCGGCCCACGGTCGCGAGCCCCGTGAGCCCCTCCTGCTCGATCCCGGCGCGGTCGAGAACGGTCACGGTCATGCCGTGGCGGTCCCCGATCTCCCGCGCCCGATCCGCGAGGTACTCCGGCGTCGCGGTGTTGGAAGGCTCGTTCGCCAGGTTTCGGGCCAGCACGGACCCGGAGGCGATCCTGGCTCCTGCCTCCGCGCCCCGGGAAGCGGCCTCTTCGTCTTCCGCACCGCCGAGGATCAGGTCGAAACCCTCGGGCTCCTCGCCCTGGTCTCTCTTCGTCTTGTACTTGCCGAACGTGTAGAGGCCGAGAACCGCGCCCTCGGCCGCCGCCCGCGCCGCCCCCCGAACGTCCGATCCCTCCGGCGTGGTCATGACGAAGGCGACGCTCCGGGCCTTCAGGGTCCTGGCCCTGCGGGCCGCGGTGGCGGCCGAGCGTCTGAGTCTCTCGGGCGCGAAGGAGGAACGCTCCCCGAGGCCGATGAGCAGGAGCCGCCTGGCCGCGAGGGATTCCCCCGCGTAAAGCAGGGATGCCTGGCCCTGCTTGCCCGTGAAGTCCCCGCTCCCGACGGCCGGTTGCGCCGCGGAGGAGAGGCCCTCGGGCGGGTCCTCCCCGGAGAAGATACCGACCACGAGCAGGTCGGCGTCCACCTCTTCTGGCGCGGTCCTCTTTACACCGATCCGGACCAAACGGGACCACCTCCTGCGCTTTAAGCTACCGGGGCTTGCTCTGCGACGGCCCGAATTATACGGTAAAGGGACCCTGAAACTTTCGGTCGTCATCCCAACCCTCGACGAGGAGGCCTCCCTCGGACGCCTCCTCGACCGCCTGCGCCTCGTCCCCGGCGTCCACGAGGTCGTCGTCTGTGACGGCGGCTCCGCCGACCGCACCGCGGCCCTCGTCCGCCCGCCGCACCGCCTGGTCCACGGTGAACCGGGACGGGGCCAGCAACTCCGAACCGGGGCGGAGGCCGCGACGGGAGACACGCTCCTCTTCCTTCACGCCGACGTGCTGCCACCGGTGGACGTGGCGGCCCAGATCTCGGGCGCCCTGGAAGCCGGCAACGTGGGGGGCAACTTCCGCCTGCGCTACCCGGGCGGGGGGCCGCTCGGCCGCTGGCTGGAGTGGCTCGCGCCCGTCTACCGCCGACTACCGCGCTACTATGGCGACTCCGGGATCTTCGTCCGGCGGGACTTCTACGACGCCTGCGGAGGATTCCCGTGGGTCCCGATCATGGAAGACGTGATCTTTGTCCGCCGCATCGAGGCCGCCGGCCGCACGGCCTACCTGCCCGGCCCCATGGTGAGCGCGTCGCGTCGCTGGAGGGGCCGGGAATGGCGAACCCTCCTTCTCTGGGGCCTCATGCAATCGGCCTTCGCCCTCGGCGTAACCCCCTGGCGCCTCGCCGACCTCTACCGGGCCGCCGGAGAGTGACCTTCCGCATCCTCATCATGGCGAAAGCCCCCATACCAGGCACCGTCAAGACCCGCCTCATGTTGCTCCCGAAGGACGCGGCCGGCCTCCAGACAGCCTTGATCTCAGACGCCGTAGAGAAGGCGCGGACCCTCGCCCGAACGACCGTCGCCGGGGCTCCCCCGGACCGTCTTGACCTCATACGCCCCCTCCTGCCCGGCGACGTCTCCCTGATCGCGCAAGTACCCGGCGGCCTGGGTGACAGGATGCTCGCCGGAGTCCGAACCCTCTTCGCCGCTTCCTCCACTCCCATCCTCATCCTCGGCACGGACGCCCCGACCCTGCCCACGGAGGCCATAACGGAGGCCGCCACCGCGTTAGAGTCTAGAGATATAACTATAATACCCAGCATCGATGGCGGGTACGTGTTGCTGGGGTTGCGTCGGCCGGTGGGGGTGGTCTTCCGCGGGGTGGATTGGTCCACGGAGGTAGTGTTCCGGCAGACGCTCCGGAGGGCCGATGAGGCGGGGCTCGCCGTGTACGAGGGGGATCCATGGTACGACGTGGACGAGCCTGAGGACCTCGTTCGGCTCGGGGAGGATCTCGGCGGCCATCCCGAACTCGCGCCGCGGACGGCGGATTTTCTGAAGGGGCTGCAGGACCCGCGGGCCCGGTAGGCGGTTGGGTGCTAAGGTGGCGGGGTGGATATGCGGCCCTTTCTGGATCTCGCGGTCGAGACCGCCTACGAGGCGGGCCGGCTGACGCTGGGTTACTTTCGGACCGGAACCGCGCGGCCCGAGTTCAAGGAAGACGAGACGCCGGTAACCGTCGCGGACCGGGAGGCGGAGCGGTTGATCCGGGAGAGGATCCGGGCTCGGTACCCAGGGCATGCGATCGTGGGGGAGGAGTACGGGGTCGAGGGAGACTCCGAAGATATTCGGTGGACCGTTGACCCCATCGACGGCACGAAGGCGTTCGTGCGGGGCGTGCCGCTGTACGCCGTCCTGATCGGGCTGGAGATAGAGGGCGTCTGCGAGGTCGGTGTCGCCTACTTCCCAGCACTCGACGAGATGGTCCACGCCGCCACGGGCGAGGGCTGCTTCGCCAACGGCCGCCGCGCCCGCGTCTCCGAGACCCGGAGCCTCCGCGATGGCATAACCTGCTTTACCGACGCCAAGGGCTTCGAGAGGTACGGGAGGGACGAGGAGTGGTCCCGCATCCTCTCCGCTTCGGGCGACGCTAGGGGCTGGTCCGACGCCTACGGTCACGCCCTCGTCGCGACCGGCAGGGCGGACCTCATGCTGGACCCGGCCATGAACCCCTGGGACGCCGCGCCCTTTCCCCCGATACTGCGCGAGGCCGGCGGCTTTTTCGGCGACTGGTCCGGCAACGAGACGATCTACGCCGACGAGGGGCTTAGCACCCCGCGGACGCTATTGCCAGAGGTTCTGCGCCTTGTAGGCGGTGATTAGAGGGCGGCAAGACAGGCACCGAAACGGAGCCGTCTCTGGCTAGTATGCTCTCTGCCCATGCAGGTCTTTCTCGACGCGCCGCAAGATTTCGAGCACGTGTGCGTGATCTCGCGCACCCTTGAAGCGCTGGGTGTTCGGCGCTGCTACGTTACGACACGAACCGGCTCATCCGGCCCCACTACGGCAAGAGTAGGACCCGCAGGCTGAAGAAGGTCTCCGCCGGCGCCTTCTTCCGCGTCGGCTTTGAGCGGGTCGAGGCCCCGGCGACGTTCCTCTGCTCCCTTCCGGGCAGGAGTATCGCGACCGTTCCGGACCGGCGGGCTATCCCGCTCTCCACCTTCCGCTTTCGTGCCGACGATGTCCTGGTATTCGGCTCTGAAGGCCGCGGGATCTCGCCGGAGGTGCTGTCGCTCTGCGACGAGCGTGTAACCATCCCGCAGCAGGGCGCGACCCAGAGTCTCAACCTCGGTGTCGCCGTCGGCATCGTCCTCTTCGAGACCCTCCGACAACGTGAAACCCCGGACGTCACAGAACCCAATTAGCACAGACGATCCAAAGCAAAGGGGGCGCGGTTTTTGCCGCGCCCCCAACCTGAAGCCTAGTACCTCAAAACCTAGAACCTACAAAACCGGCAGGAACTTCTCGAGCTCGTAGGGCGTCACCTGGATGCGGTAGTCCTCGAACTCCTCGCGCTTGAGCTCGAGGAGGCGGCTGTAGGTGTGCTCGCCGAGCGCCTTATGCAGGAGCTCGGAGTTCTCGGCCTCTTTGATCGCCTCGCCGAGGTCCGCGGGCAAGGACTGGATGCCCATCTTGTCGCGCTCCTCGACCGAGAGGTTGTAGAGGTTGCGCTCCATCGGCTCGGGCAGCTCGTAGCCCTTCTCGATCCCTTCGAGGCCGGCGTGCAGGAGCGCGGCGAAGCAGAGGTAGATGTTCGCCGACGGGTCAGGGCAGCGCAGCTCCATGCGCGTCGCCTTCTCCTGGCCCGGGTGGAAGCCCGGCACGCGCACCAGCGCCGAGCGGTTGCGGCGGCTCCAGGCGATGTAGACCGGGGCCTCGTAGCCGGGGACCAGCCGCTTGTAGGAGTTCACGTGCTGGGCGAAGATGATCGACAGCTCGCGGGCGTGGCGGAGCTGGCCCGCGATGAACGCCTTCGCCTCGTCCGAGAGGTAGTGCTCGCTGTCCGCGTCGAAGAAGGCGTTCTTGCCGTTGGAGAAGAGGCTCTGGTGGGTGTGCATCCCCGAGCCGTTCTGGTCGATGAGCGGCTTCGGCATGAACGTCGCGTAGACGCCGTGGCGGGTGGCGATCTCCTTGACGACCGTCTTGTAGGTCATCACCTTGTCCGCCATCGTCATCGCGTCGTCGAAGCGAAGGTCGATCTCATGCTGGCTGATGCCGACCTCGTGGTGGCTGTACTCGACCCTGATGCCGAGCTGCTGCAGCGACTGAACCGTCTCGCGCCTCAGGGCCGTCGCGGCGTCGAGCGTCGTCAGGTCGAAGTAGCCGCCGTAGTCCAGCGGCTCGGTGCCGCTGGAGTCCTTGAAGTAGAAGAACTCGAGCTCGGGTCCGCAGTTGAACGTGTCGAAGCCCATCTCGTTCGCACGCTCCAGCGCGCGGCGCAAGATGTGGCGCGGGTCGCCGACGTACGGGTCGCCGTCCGTGGTCTGGACGTCGCAGATCATGCGGGCCGTCGGCTCCTCCTGGGGGCTCCAGGGGATCACCTTGAACGTCGAGGGATCGGGCATGGCGATCATGTCCGACTCCTCGATGTCCTGGTAGCCGGTGATGGACGAGCCGTCGAAGCCCATCCCACCGTCGAGGGCGTCTTCAAGCTCCTCGACCGTGATCGCGAAGCTCTTCAACGTCCCGAGGATGTCCGTGAACCACATCCGGATAAACTGGACGTTCGCGTCCTTCGCCTGCTGCAACACGTCTTGCTTGCCCATCGTCGCCAAGCTTACCTCCTAGCGTCCCGCGCTCTATACTGTGCCCCGGAAGCGGAATGCTCCGGGCCGTGAAACCCATGATATGGACCGCCCACGCCGGTTGCATATGGCCCGGCGTACAAGCCAGGCGCCCGTATCGGGTGGAATCTGTGGCCGGATGTACAAAACGGCGGGCCGGACCCGCCGACAGACCCCTCCGGCGTAGCCCGGTGGCGGTCGGGGTAGAATTCTGACGCACGAGCGCACGCTGGAGGGCAGATTGTTATCGAAGGGGGAGAGATGACGGAGAGACCCGGAGACCGTCCGGAGGAGCGCCGCAGGACGGGACCTTTAGGCGACGACGCGGACGAGCAGCAGACCCGCAGGGCGCCGCAGAACCGCCAGGAGGGCACGCGCCGGGAGCCGTCCGGCGGGACGGATGACGCCCAGGCCGAGACCCGTCAGGTGCCGCAGGGGTATCCCCACGGGGCTTCCCAGGAGACGTCCCAGGGCAACGGGGACAAGGAGACCCGGATCATACGCACGCCCGGCCAGCCGGATACGACGGCCGACGCGACGCCTTACCCTAGGGGCTACTTCGAGGCGGCCGAGGACCGCGAGGACCGGCTGCGCGACATGTACGGCGGCGTTGACTGGCTGGCGAGCTTCCTCGGGTTCGTGTTCGCGGTCGTGGCGGGTGCGATCTTCGCCGCCGTC
>CADCUW010000210.1 GCA_902805985.1 uncultured Rubrobacteraceae bacterium | reverse complement strand
GAGGCCCGCCGCAACCAGGTCGCCTCGACGCTGGATGCGCTGCGCGAGGAGCTGGCGCTCCCGAAGCTCCCGATGCGCATCGAGTGCTACGACATCTCAAACACCATGGGCACCAACTCCGTCGCCTCGATGGTCGTCTTCCAGGGCGGCAAGCCCGCCAAAGACCAGTACCGCCGGTTCAAGATCAAGACCGTCGAGGGCGCCGACGACTTCGCCAGCATGTCCGAGGTAATAAGACGCCGCCTCGAGCGGCTCAGGGAAGAAGACGAGAAGTTTCTGCCCGCGCCCGACCTGATCGTGCTCGACGGCGGCAAGGGACAGCTCTCGGCCGTCGCCCCCGTCTTCGACGAGATGAACGTCGGCGGGGACCTGCCTGACATACCCCTGCGCTCGCTCGCCAAGAGGGACGAGGAGGTCTTTGAGCCTGGCCGCCCCCAGCCCGTACTGCTGAGACGCAACTCCCCCGAGCTGCACCTGCTCCAGCGGGTCCGCGACGAGGCCCACCGCTTCGCCAACACCTACCACCGCAAGGTGCGCACCAAGGCAATGACCCAGTCCGTCCTCGACGACCTGCCAGGCATAGGCCCGGCGCGCCGCAAGCAGATACTCGACCACTTCGGCACCCCGGACGCCTTCCTCAACGCCTCCCTCAGGGAACTCGAAGCGGTCCCCGGCCTCCCCGGCCGCGTCGCCCGCGAAGTCCACGCGAGAGTTCACAGGTAGGCAACAGGCTTCTCTGGCCTAACAGGATCGTCTTGAGTTCGCGGTAGGGACGTTACGTACCCGCCACAGTACAAACCGCCTCGAGACAAAACTTCGCGCCCTTGCGGTTGATGGAACCTTGGAGCCACGGCTGGCCTGGATCTTCGGACGTACGCACTTGCGGGCCATGGTGGAACGTTGCAAGAACCTGGTCTGCAAGCTGCTTCCAACCTTCTCTTTCTCCGAAGTACCGACCCCCCAGAGCTCAATCAGGTCCGAAATTATAACCCTGGTACCACGACGGCGCCCCCGGTGAGACGTAAGATGCCCGAGCCATCTTTGATACTCAAGATGCAACGGTAAACAGGGGCGCGGGTTTGACGGCTTTCCTTCCTCCGCCCCATAGAAGGACGGTAGTTGGGGATGCGGAAGCCGGTTTTGCTGTTGGTGTCGGGCACACTGGTTGTTCTCTTGGCGGCGGGAGTTGCGTTCGCCGCTGTGGTGAACTGCGTGGAG
>CADCUW010000209.1 GCA_902805985.1 uncultured Rubrobacteraceae bacterium | reverse complement strand
GAGAACGAGCTCATCGTTATGACCCTGGAGGCGTCGATCTCGCGTAAGGTCGGCAGGTCCTCCCCCTCGTAGCGCAGCTTGCGGTAGGGGATGTCCTCTATAACCCAGAAGTCGTGCCGGGTGGCGAGCTCGACGATCCTGCGCCGCTTCTCCAGAGAGAGCGTAGCCCCCGCCGGGTTCTGGAAGTCCGGCACGAGGTAGACGAAGGCGGGGACGTTCTTCTCCAGCGCAGCCTCCAGGCGGTCGACGCTGATCCCATCCTCCTCAAGCGGGATGCCGATCGTCTCGGCGCCGCGCCTGCGGAACGTCTTGATCGCCCGGTCGTAGCTCGGCTGCTCGGTGTAGACGACCGTCCCCGGCCCCGCGAGGTAGGACGCCACGAGGTCCTGCAACTGCAGGGAGCCGTTCCCGACCAGTATCTCCGCTTCGGAGACCCCGTATTCCTCGGCGAGCTGCCGCCTGAGCGGCGCGTACCCGCGCTGCTGGCCGTACTGGAGCACCGTGGCCGCGTCCCCGCGCACCGCCGCGTCGAAGCACTCGCCCATCTGCTCCGCCGGGAAGGCTTCGGGCGGCGGGACGCCGCGGGTAAAGACTATCTTCTCGGTCATGGTGTCGGTCATGGGGCTACCCTCTCCTGTACGCGTGCCGGAAGTTCAATCCTATCCGCTACCCGGCGGCTATTACAACCCGAGAAGGTTAATCCCTTCGCCAGACCTCTTCGAGCCGCGTCGCGTCATAGGCGGGCCGCCCGACCTCCACACCTCGGGTCCCTCAGCTACCGGCGGACCCCGGCACAGAGTCCGGACCGTAAGCCGCGCGCCACATGGCCATGAACTCCTCGTCCTCATCCGTGCGCTCGCGCGGAAGCCCGTCGTCGGTAAAGAACGGCTCCACGATACCTTCCGAGCCGTAGTGGGCCGCCGGGCTGAACCGCCAGGGCTCGTCGAGGCTCCCGACGGCCAGGTGCAGCTCATCAAGATCCAGGTACTCGAACGTCAGCGGCGTGCCGCACTCCCGGCAGAAGCCGCGGCGCGCGACCCTCGACGACTGGTAGTAGGCGGGCTCCCCCCTCTCCCACCGCACGCCTCGCCGCTCGACCCCGCAGAAGATGCCAGAGAGATGCCCGAAAGCCCTCTGGCACATCCGGCAGTGACAGTAATAGGCGTCCTTGCTCTTGGCCCTCGCCTCATACCGCACCGCCCCGCACTGGCACCCACCCAGCACGA
>CADCUW010000208.1 GCA_902805985.1 uncultured Rubrobacteraceae bacterium | reverse complement strand
GCATAGGCATGGAGACTGCCAGGGCGCTCGCCGGCGCGGGCGCCGAGGTCACCCTCGCCGTCAGGAACACGGAGGCCGGCGACCGCGCCGCCGACGACATCGCCGGGACGACCGGCCGCCCGCGCGTCGGTGTCGCGCCGCTGGATCTCGCCGACCAGAGGTCCGTCGCGGCCTTCGTCGCCTCCTGGGAAGGACCGCTGCATATCCTCGTCAACAACGCAGGCATCATGGACGTGCCCGGGCTTACGCGTAGCCTGGAAGGGTGGGAGATACAGTTCGCCACCAATCACATGGGACACTTCGCCCTTGCGCTGGGTCTCTACGATGCGCTCGCCTCGGCGGGCTCCGCGAGAGGCGCCCGGATCGTCTCGGTAAGCTCCAGCGGGCACGGGGCCTCCCCGGTCGTCTTCGAGGACATCAACTTCGAGCGGCGCGAGTACACCCCGTCGCTCGCGTACGGGCAGTCCAAGACCGCCAACGCGCTCTTCGCCGTCGGGGTGACGCGCCGGTGGGCGGAGAGCGGCATCTTCGCCAACTCGCTGATGCCGGGCGGGATCTGGACGAACCTCCAGCGCCACTGGGATGCGGAGGTGCTCGAGGGCATCAAGGAGATGACCGCCGACAGCGACGACCGCTCGATAAACAAGACCCCGCAGCAGGGGGCGGCGACCTCGGTGCTGCTGGCGGCCTCGCCGCTGGTGGAGGGTATCGGCGGGCGGTACTTTGAGGACTGCAACGAGGCGAAGATCGTGCCAGAGATCGTGGACGGCGTCCACGGGGTACGCGACTACGCCCTCGATTCCGCGGCGGCCGACCGGCTCTGGGAAGAATCCCTGCGGCTTCTGGGGTAGGAGGTGGCGGCGCCCATCCGGCCACGTGTTCGGGGCGGATACAATGGCGTACAGGCACCGAACTATTCTCTACGAAGGGTGGCCGCATGAACTTTGGGCTCTCCGTCCTTGACGTCTCGCCGGTGAGCGCGGGCTCGAACAGCTCCAGGGCGTTGCGCAACACGTTGGATCTGGCGCGGCTCGTCGATGGGCTCGGCTACGGGAGGTACTGGCTCGCCGAACACCACAACCTACGTATGATCGCCAGCTCCGCGCCGGAGGTAGTGATCGGGCACGTCGCGAGCGCCACGGAGAACGTGAGGGTCGGGGCTGGGGGGATCATGCTCCCCAACCACGCCCCACTCAAGGTCGTCGAGACCTTCCGGGTCCTCGAAGCCCTCCACCCCGGCCGCATTGACCTCGGCATCGGACGCGCACCGGGCACCGACCCCGTAACAGCCTCCGCCCTGCGCCGTCCGCAGGCCGCGGCCGGGGCCGGGGTCGGGGCCGACGAGTTTCCCCAGCAGTTCGCAGAACTCCTGGCCTACGCCGGCGACGGCTTCCCCAATGGGCATCCCTTTGAAGCCGTCGCGGCGATGCCGGACGATGTGGAGTTGCCCCCGATCTGGCTCCTCGGCTCAAGTGGATACTCCGCCAGGGCGGCCGGGGAGATGGGACTCGGGTACGCCTTCGCCGCGCACTTCAGTCCCACGGACCCCACCCCCGCCATGCGCGCCTACAAGGAGGGCTTCGAGCCCTCCACGGTGTTCGGGCGGCCCTCGGCCATCCTCGCCGTCGCCGTCGTCTGCGCCGCGTCCGACGGGCGGGCGCGGGAGCTCGCCTCGTCCATGGAGCTGGCCTGGGTCCGGATGCGGAGCGGGAGCCCGGGGCCGCTTCCCAGCCCGGAAGAGGCCATGGGCTATCCCTACACCCCCGCGGAGCGCCGGCTCGCCGAAGCCTACAGATCGATGCAGATAGTGGGAGATCCCGACGGGGTCAGGGCGCGCATCGAGGAACTCGCCGGGCGCACGGGGGCCGACGAGATCATGGTGACCACAAACGTCTACGACCACGCCGAACGCCTGCGCTCCTACGAGCTTCTCGCCGAAGCCTTCGAGATCTCACCCGCCGGCACCTCCACGGCCCGGCGGAGAAGCTAGCCCTAAGCGGCGAGACCGGAGGTATAGGCGGGCCGCCTGTTCCGCGGGGTGCCGGCCTAACCCTTCGGCCCGTTCACGCCGTACTCCAGGCCGTCCACGAGCGCCTGCCAGCTCGCCTCGATGATGTTCTCGCCTACGCCCACCGCTCCCCAGACGCGCTTGCCGTCGGTCGAGTCTATGAGGACGCGGGTCGTGGCGGCCGTCGCGCGGTGCTCGTCGAGGATACGGACCTTGTAGTTCGAGAGGTGGATCTCCGAAAGCTCGGGGTAGTGGGGGCCGATGGCTTCACGCAAGGCCTTGTCTAGCGCGTTGACGGGACCGTTGCCCTCGGCGGTGGAGATCACCCTCTGGCCCCTTACGAAGAGCTTTATCGTGGCCTCGGTGGTCGTGCGGCCGTCGGCGCGTTTCTCGGAGATGATCCTGAACGTCTCTAACTCGAAGAGTGGCCGGTCCTCGCCGGATGTGCGCCCGATCAGGAGCGCTAAAGAGGCGTCGGCGGCCTCGTAGTGGTAGCCCTCGTACTCGCGCCTCTTGATGGCCGAGAGGATCTCGCCGGCGTCCCCGGCGTCCAGGCCCAGCTCCTCGGCCTTCGCCTTTATGGAGTTCTTGCCGGAGAGTTCCCCGACCGGCGTCCGGCGGACGTTGCCGACGACCTCGGGTGCTACGTGCTCGTAGGTCGCCGGGTCCTTGCTTATGCCGTCCACGTGCAGGCCGCCCTTGTGGGCGAAGGCGCTTCTCCCGACGTAGGGCCTGTGCGTGTCCGGTGTCAGGTTCATTAGCTCTGAGACGTAGTTGGAGACCCCCGTGAGCCGCTTCAGCCCCTCGTCCTCGACGACCTTGAGGCCCATCTTTAGCTGTAAATTGGCGATGGTGGTGACGAGGTCGCAGTTGCCGGTCCGCTCCCCGACGCCGTTGACGGTCCCCTGCACGTGGGTCGCCCCGGCCTCGACGGCCGCCAAGGCGTTCGCCACCCCGCACCCGGCGTCGTTGTGGGTGTGGATGCCGACCTCGACGTCCGGAAACTCCCTGACGGTCCTGGCGACTACGGCCTTGAGCTCCGTCGGGAGCGTGCCGCCGTTGGTGTCGCAGAGGACGAGCGTCGTCGCGCCGGCCTCAGCCGCCGCCCGCAGGACCGTGAGCGCGTGGTCGGGGTCGTCCCTGAAGCCGTCGAAAAAGTGCTCGGCGTCGAAGAGGACCTCTTTTCCGGCGTCCACGAGGTAGGAGACCGTGTCCCTCACGGACTCGATGTTCTCCTCGGGCGTGGTCCTGAGGACCTTCTCGACGTGCAGCTTCCAGCTCTTGGCGACGATGCAGGCGACGGGGGCCGTGAGGGAGGGGAGGAGCGTCACCGCCGGGTCCTCGTCCGCCCGGCCGTTCGGGCGCCGCGCCCGCGTGAAGGCGACGAGCTTCGCGTTCGCAAGCCCCGAGGCGTCGAAGTTCTCGAAGAACTCGAGGTCCTTGGGGTTTGAGGCCGGGAAGCCCGCCTCTATGTAGTGGAGGCCCAAAGAGTCAAGCTCCTTGGCTATCCGGATCTTGTCCTCCGTCGTCAGGCTGACGCCCTCGCGTTGCGTCCCATCCCTCAGAGTCGTGTCGAAGAGCCTTATGCTCATGCCACGCCCTCCCCGGCCCCGACCCACCGGCCGACGGCCCCGGCCACCCCTTCCGTCGTCTTGCTACCGCCGAGGTCGGCGGTCAGAAAGTGGGCCTCAAGCGCCACCGAGACGCCCTGCTCTATCGCCTCCGCAACGTCCGGGCGGCCTAAAGAGTGGCGGAACATCATCGCCGCAGAGAGGATCGCGGCGTAAGGGTTCGCCTTGCCCTGCCCGGCGATGTCCGGCGCGGAGCCGTGCACGGGCTCGAAGATGCCGGGGGAACCGGGCTCCCCTAGAGAAGCGCTAGGGAGCATCCCCATCGAACCGGGGAGCATCGCCGCCTCGTCGGAGAGGATGTCCCCGAAGAGGTTCTCGGTCAGCATCACGTCGAACCGTCTGGGCTCCCTGACGAGGTGCATCGCCGCCGCGTCCACCAGCACGTGGTCGAGCTCGACGTCCGGGTAGCCTTTGGCGACCTCGGTGACGACCTTCCGCCACAGGCGGCCGGTCGCCATCACGTTCGCCTTGTCCACGCTCGTCACGCGGCGCTTGCGACGCTTGGCGGCGTCGAAGGCGACGCGGGCCACCCGGTCTATCTCCTCCCTGGTATAGACGGAGAGGTCGCTCGCCCGCTCCTCGCCCTCCTCCTTCTCGCCGAAGTACGCGCCGCCGGTAAGCTCGCGCACGATCAGGACGTCCACCCCCGACACGATCTCCTTCTTCAGCGGCGACGCGTCGAGCAACGCCGGAATCGCCGCTACGGGCCGCAAGTTCGCGAACGCCCCGAGGTGCTTCCTGAGTTTGAGCAACCCAGCTTCCGGTCTTACGGGCGCGTCGTCGAAGTCAGGGTGCCCGACCGCCCCGAGCAGGACGGAGTCCGAAGCCCGGGCCGCCTCAAGCGTCTCGTCCGAGACGGGCTCGCCCTCGTCCCGGATCGCCACCCCCCCTATCTTGCGTTCTTCGTAGCGGATCTCGACGCCGAAGTGCTCCGCCGCGGCGTCTATCACGCGTCTAGCGGCCCCGATCACCTCAGGGCCTATGCCGTCGCCCGGTAGCAGTAGTATGTCGAAAGAGTCGCGCATGATATTCCTCCTAGAACTCCGGCCTCGACCGGAGCCACTCCTGTCCTCCCGGCCCCAAAGCGCCTGCGAGCAACTCCCCGGCCCGCGCCTCCCCGACCACGTCCCTCTCGTCCCACAGCGCCCGGAAGAGACGCCCGAGAGAGTCCTCCCCGAACTCCTCAAGCGCCGCCGCGCCGAGGAGAAGCAGGAGGTTCTGAAACGCCATCTGCTCCTCCGCGCCCGCCCGACCTCGGAAATCCCGGATCTTGAACCCCGGGTCCTCGTCGACGAGGCCGAGATGCTCCTCCAGCGGCAGCCCGGCCCTCCGGGCGACCGCCACCGACGCCGCCTGCGGCACGAGCTCTCCCAGCCACGACGGCATCCTCACGACCTCCCCGTCCAGCAGGAAGGCGTGCGCCAGCTCGTGCCAGACGGTTAGCGGCAGGAGCGCGTCGGTTTGGGGATGGAAGACCTTAGACAGCCTCTCCGGGAGCACGAGCGCCGGGGGCTCGACGGAGCGCGTAAAGTACGGAAGCCCCGGCGGGTACGGGCGCTCGTTTCCGCGTGGCGTCTCGCTCCAGTCCTCGCCGGCAACGAGGAGGGCCGAGAGTATCGGCGGCCCTGCCATCAGGATGCTGGCGAGGGCCTCGGAGCCCCGCGTCAGGTACTCCCGCACCTTGCGCGCCTCCGCCGCGAGACGCGGGGCGTGGAGGAGGGGGACCGGGCCGTCGAGGCGACGGTAGCCGGGGAACGGCCCGCAGACGTCCCACCCCGCGTTCGCTACGGCGCTACCGGGGCTTCCCACTCCGACTTCACCCGCCCGGCGGAGTACACGTTAGCCGCCCGCACGTAGGCGCGGGCCGCCGCCTCCACGACGTCCTGGCTCAGGCCCCGGCCGCCGTACTCGTTGCCCTCGAACTCGACCGAGACCCGGACCTCGCCGAGGGCGTCCTTGCCGCCCGTAACGGCGTCTATGCGGAAGTCCGTCAACCGTCCCTTGATGTTGGTGGCGGCGTCCACGGCGCGGAAGACGGCGTCCACGGGGCCCTCGCCCTCGGCCTCGGCCTCGAAGGTGCCCTGCTCGGCGTGCGAGATCCTCACGGCGGCCCGGCTCTGGCGGCCGGTCGCGGCGACGACCCTGAAGGAGTCGAGGACGTACTTGCCCTCGAAGGAGCCGACCTCGTCGGCGGCTATCGCCTCGAGGTCGGCCGCCGTGACGGTCTTTTTGTGGTCGGCTATCTCCTTGAAGCGGACGAAGGCGCGCTTGAGGACCTCGCCATCGACGAAGTAGCCGAGCTCCTCGAGGGCGTCCTTGAGGGCGTGGCGGCCCGAGTGCTTGCCGAGGAAGATGTTCGTGCCTTCCAGGCCGATATCTTCTTTCGTCATGATCTCGAAGGTGCGCCGGTCCTTGAGGACGCCGTCCTGGTGGATGCCGGACTCGTGCAAAAAGGCGTTCCTGCCCACGATGGCCTTGTTCGGCGGCACCTCGTAGCCGGTCATGTTCGAGACGAGGCGTGACGTGTTGGCGAGCTGCTTCGTCTCGACGCCGACCTCGACGCCGTAGAAGTCGCCGCGTGTGGCGAGCGCCATCACGACCTCCTCGAGGCTCGCGTTCCCGGCCCGCTCCCCGATGCCGTTGACGGCCACCTCGACCTGCCCGGCGCCGACCTCGACCCCGGCCAGCGAGTTCGCGACCGCCATCCCGAGATCGTCGTGGCAGTGGACCGAGAGGACCCGCTCCTTGAGCTTCGGGACTCTCTCCTGAAGCTCCTTCAGGAAATGGGCGAACTCGACCGGCGTCGTGTAGCCGACGGTGTCGGCGATGTTGACGACGTCCGCCCCGGCCTCGACCGCCGCGGCGACGACCTCGGAGAGAAAACCTATATCCGTCCGCGTCGCGTCCATCGGGGAGAACTCGACGTTCGGGCAGAGGCCCTTGGCGAACTGAACGGCCTCGCCCGCCCGCTTGAGGATGTCCCCACGGTTCGAGCGCATCTGGTGCTCGATGTGCAGGTCGCTCGTGCCGACGAACGTGTGGATGCGGGGCCTCTCGGACCACTGGACCGCCTCCCAGGCGCGGCGTATGTCCTCCTCGTGGAGGCGGGCGAGGCCGGCGATTCGCGGGCCCTTGACCTCGGCGGCGATCCTGGAGACCGACTCGAAGTCACCCTCCGAGGTAATGGGGAAGCCCGCCTCTATGACGTCGACCTCCAGGCGGGCGAGCTGGCGGGCTATCTCAACCTTCTCCTCGACCGAGAGGGAGATGCCCGGCGACTGCTCGCCGTCGCGAAGGGTCGTGTCGAAGATCTCTACTCGACGCATAACTCTGTTCCTCCTACGAAACTACGTTGAAATGCTCTGGCGCTGGGGGATTGGTGGCCGGGGGCAGCCGGTTAGAGACCGGGGCTAGTAATTCGCCCGGCGGCCACCCCGGTTAGTCGTAGGATGACGAGGGAGGAACGCAAGATGTTAGAAGCTCTCCTTCATGTGGGTCGGCAGTATCTCACCGCCGCGCCCCCTCCGCAACTTCGACGGCGACGGTCCAGTCCGCGTACGCGTCCCAGCCGCCGCGGGCGGCCTTGAAGTACAGCTCCTGCAGCCGCTCGGCAATCGGGCCGATGCTGCCCGAGCCTATCTCGCGGCCGTCCACCGCGGTGACGGGCGCTATCTGGAAGCCCGTCCCCGAGAGAAAGACCTCGTCGGCGGCGTAGAGCTCCGTCCGGTCCACGTCGCGGGCGATGACGGGTATCTCCATCTCCTTCTCCGCGAGCTCCATAACCGCATCGCGCGTGATGCCCTCCAGGATGTCCGCCGTAACCGGCGGCGTGATGAGTTGGCCTTTCCTGACCAGGAAGATGTTGGCGGCGCTCGCCTCCGAGACGTGGCCGTCTTGCGTGAGGAAGATCGCGTCATCGTAGCCGGCCCGGTGCGCCTCGTCCACCGCGAGCGCCGTGTTGATGTAGGAGCCTGTCAGCTTGCCGCGGGCCGGTATGGACGTGTCAGGCGTGCGGCGCCACGAGGAGACGCAGCACTTGAGGCCCGTGAGCTCGACGTAGTTGCCCATCGGGACCGTGAAGATGGAGAGCTGCGACTCGCCCAGCAGGTTCACCCCGACCGAGGTCGCGCCCTTGTACGCGAGCGGCCGGATGTAGGTGTCCTCGCGCGGGCCGTTGCGCTTGAGGATCTCAAGCGTTATGTCGCACAGCTCGTCGATGGTGTGCGGCAGGTCGATGCGGAGCATCCGGCAGGACTTCTCGAACCGCTCGTAGTGCTCGCGCAGCTTCAGGACCTGCAAGCTCCCGCGCTCCTCGCTCCAGTAGGCCCTGATACCCTCGAAGACTCCCGTCCCGTAGTTGAGGGCGTGGGTGGCGGGGGAGAGGCGCACGTCGCCCAGCTTCTGTAGCCCGCCGTCGTGGTAGCACCACTCCGCGTCGTTCGCGGCGAAAGCCTTGCTGCCCATCAGTTCGTACCTCCCGCCGGGCTCGCGGCCGGCGCTTCCGCGCCCTCGGCGGCGAGCGCCCTGAGCTCCTGGCCGACCTTCTCGACCTGCATATTGGCCTGGCGGCGGCGCATGGCGAGGAAGCTCGATCCTCCTGCCTGGTTCTCGAGCACCCACTCCTTGGCCCACTTGCCCGTCTGGATGTCCGTAAGTATCTCGCGCATCCGGGTCTTTACGGCGTCGTCCACGATCTTCGGCCCCGCCGTGTAGTCGCCGTACTCGGCGGTGTTCGAGATCGAGTACCGCATCCCGGCCAACCCGCCCTCGTAGATGAGGTCGACGATCAACTTCAGCTCGTTGACGCACTCGTAGTAGGCGAGCTCCGGCTGGTACCCGGCCTCGACCAGCGTCTCGAACCCGGCCGTCAAGAGCGCGGAGAGCCCGCCGCAAAGCACGGCCTGCTCCCCGAAGAGGTCCGTCTCGGTCTCCTCGGCGAAGGTCGTCTCGATGATGCCGGCCCGACCGCTGCCGATGCCCCGGGCGTAGGAGAGGACGACGTCGCGCGCGGCACCACTCGCGTCGTTCTGGACGGCGAAGAGCGAGGGCATGCCCTTGCCCTCCACGTACATCCGGCGCAGCACGTGGCCGGGACCCTTGGGGGCGACGAGGCCGAGGTCCACCTCGGGAGGGACGACGATCTGGTTGAAGTGGATGTTGAAGCCGTGGGCGAAGAGCATCAGGTCGCCCTCGGACAAGTTCTCCCTGACCTCGGCCTCGAAGACCGCCGGCTGGCGCTCGTCCGGCAGCAGCATCATCACCACGTCGGCGTGGCGCGCGGCGTCGGCGATGGTCATGACCGCGAGGCCGTCTGACTCGGCCTTCGGCCAGCTCTTCGAGCCCTCGTAGAGGCCGACCGTGACGTCGCAGCCGGATTCCTTCAGGTTGAGGGCGTGGGCGTGGCCCTGGCTGCCGTAGCCGAGGACCGCGATCTTTCTGCCCGTGATCTCGTTTCCTATGTCGCCTTCGCGGTACACGCGGGCCATATCAGTCTCCTATCTCTTCGACGACGGACCGGCCGGAAGACCCATCCCCCGAGGTCCACCGCCACTCTTCGCGCAACCTGAGGCGTCCATCCGGCAATACCTCGGGCTTCGTGCGGCACTCGCCGGTCATCAGCCCGCCGGAGGCGTTTACGTGCCCGTACCTGGCGTCGAGGTTGCCCTCGCCGTCCGCGGTGGCGATCAGGACGCCGGACCGGACGCCGCCGCCCTCGTAGGTCGCGCTGACGACGTTGCCGTCCTGCCTGTAAGCGAACACGGTCTCCGGCCCGACCTCGCCGGTCTCCGAGTTCTCGACCGAACGGAACCGTCGCCCGTCGTAGTCCATGGAAGAGTCGCTCCGGTCCTCCGGCGCGGTCGCTGCGAAGTGGAGCTCCTCCACATCCTCCATGTTCTCGAGCAGCACCGCGTAGCGGCGGGCGGATTCCTCCGGGCAGTCGAAGCCGAGCTCGATGCCCGTGCCCTGGGCGTTCGCGTCCACCTTTATGTCGACGACGGGCATGCGTTTGTTCTGGAGGGTCATCATGAAGCGGTTGAGGGCGAGGATACCGGCGGCCAGGCGGACGCTGACGGTGCTGGACGCCGTGCCCGTAGCCTCAGGCGCCATCTTCCTCGATCATCTCGTTGACGCTCATGCCGGACGGGATCATGGGGTAGACGTTCTTCTCGGGGTCGATGTGGAAGTCCAGGATCACGCACCCGTCCTGCTCCTCGGCCCACCGGACCGCGCCCTCGACGTCGTCGCCCTCGCGCACCGTGCGCCCGGCGAGGCCGTAGGCGGCGGTGAGTTGCTCGTAGTTCGGGCCGGTTATGGGGGTCTCCGAGTAGCGGCGGTTGTGGAAGAACTGCTGCCACTGGCGGACCATGCCGAGGTAGCCGTTGTTGAGGACGGCGACCTTGATGTTCAGGCCGAAGTCCCGGATCGTGGCGAGCTCCTGGATGTTCATCTGGAAGCCGCCGTCGCCCGCGACGACCCAGACCGGCTCGTCCGGGTAGGCGAAGGCAACGCCCATCGCCGCCGGGAGCGAGAAGCCCATGGTGCCGAGGCCGCCGCTGGTGATGTGGCTGTTGTGCTTGGTGAACTCGAAGAACTGGGCGGCCCACATCTGGTGCTGGCCGACGTCGGTGACGAGTCGCATCTCCGGGCCCGCGACCTTCTTTATGGCCTCCATCACCTGGATCGGGCCGTACTCGCCCCGCGCCCTCTCCTCGCGCCGCCTCTCTGGCTCCTGGCTCTTAGCCAGCTCCTCGCGCCATCCGGAGCAGCCCTCACCCTCCGGGATCTCTTCGAGGTGGCCGAGCACCGAGCGCATCGCGGCCCTCGCGTCCTCGGCGATGCCGATCGTCGGCCTGACGACCTTGCCGAGCTCGGAGGGGTCGACGTCCACGTGGATCACCTTCGCGTTCGGGGCGAACTTGGCGACGGCGCCCGTGATCCTATCGTCGAAGCGCATCCCGACGGCGAACAGCAAGTCCGAGCGGTCTATGGCCCTGTTCACGCTCGCCTGCCCGTGCATCCCGGGCCACCCGAGGTAGAGCGGGTGGTCATCGGGGAAGGCGCTTATGCCGAGCAGGGTGGTGACGACCGGGATGCCGGTCCGCTCGGCCAGAAGCCTCAGCTCCTTCTCCGCCCCCGCGAGCGTGACGCCGTGGCCGGCCAGGATGAGGGGCCGCTTCGCGTTCCTGATAAGCATCGCGGCCCGCTCCAGCGCCGGCGACTCTACGGGCGCCTGCGCCTCGCGCAAGCGACGGTAGCCGTTGTCGTTGCAGGCCGCGAACTGGACGTCCTTCGGCACGTCCACGAGGACGGGACCGGGCCTTCCGCTGCGTGCGATCTCGAAGGCCCGACGCATTGTCGGGTAGAGCTCGTCAGGGTCCTCGACGAGGAAGGAATGCTTCGTGAAGGGCAGCGTCATGCCCATCACGTTTGTCTCCTGGAACGAGTCCTTGCCCAAAGCCGGGCGCCCGACCTGCCCCGTTATGGCCACGAGCGGGACCGAGTCCATCTGCGCGGTGGCGAGGCCGGTGACGAGGTTCGTAGCACCAGGCCCGCTCGTCGCGACGACCACGCCGACGCGGTTGGTCGCCCTGGCGTAGCCGTCGGCGGCGTGGGCGGCCGCCTGCTCGTGGCGGGTAAGGACGTGCTTTAGCGGGTAGTCCGGGAGGGCGTCGTAGAAAGGCATGATCGCGCCGCCCGGGTACCCGAAGAGGTACTCGACGCCCTCGTCCAGCAGGGCCTCGCACATCGCCTCGCTGCCCGTGCGCGGCTTGTATTCGACGTTGAAGGCGGTGTTTTCCATGGTTATCCCATCCTCGTAGATCGGTCTTGAAAGAGAAGCCTCTAGGCCGCGAGGCGGGAGACCCGCCGCTTAGGCCCGCTAGGCGAACCGGAGGGCGCCGCCCCGGCCCGCCCCGATAATTAGTCGTAGGGCGGAGGGTACGGCTAGCGAGGGTACTCGCGGGTGGATGGGGGGCGTGAGCAGGCGTAGGATCTTGAGCATCAGGCCCGAGACCTTTTTCTGCGCCGTTTTTGAGACTTCCGTCAAGAGCCCTCGCTCACATATCTGCACAAGTGTCGTGAAGGTTTACACAACGGTAGAGGCTTGTCAAGCGGGGAGGCTTCGAGGTTCTGAGTCATTGAGGGATTGAGTCATCGAGGGTTAGGAAATCGAAACTTAGACCCGCCAGGCATCCCTCAGAACCTAGAACCCAAAAAACCTCGAAACGACCGGGACGGTTGGAGGGGGTTGACCGTCCCGATCACGCCACCAGAGTAGCCCACGGCCCCACGCCGCGAATCGTCCGGAAGGATGGTCCCCAATCGTCCGATAGTACGATCCTGACCAGAAGCTGACCGCTGAAAGCCCATAGCTAACCGTCCTACGGCTCGACCCTGGCGCCCATGAGGTCCACGTCCAGCGCCCAGGACCGCGCCGTCGTCCCTCGCGCCTCGAAGGTCTTCTTCATCGCTGCGGCGACGGCGGGGGCCAGGTCTCGCGGGGTGAAGGCGAGGACCGTTGGGCCCGAGCCCGAGAGGCAGGCGCCGTGGGCGCCGTGGCCGAGCGCGGCTTCTATGACGCCTTCGAGGCCCGGGACGAGGTGGGCGCGGTAGGGCTGGTGGAGGCGGTCTTGCATGGCGACGCGGAGGAGACCGTACTCCCCCGTCGCGAGGGCGCCGAGGAGGAGGCCGGAGCGTCCGACGTTGAAGACGGCGTCGCGGTGGGTGACGGTCTCTGGCAGGGCGCGCCTCGCGGCGGTGGTCGAGACGGCGAAGTCCGGGACGGCGACGGCTACGCCTAGATCTCTTGGTTCGAGGCGCACGGCGCTTATGCCGGTTGGGGTGAGGGTGCCTATGACGAGGCCGCCGAGGAGGGCCGGGGCGGCGTTGTCCGGGTGGCCGTCGAGCTCGCAGACGATGTTGAGGAGGTCGGGGGCGGCGATCTGGCCTCCGAAGAGCTCGTTCGCGGCGACCGCCCCGCCCACGAGCGCGGCGGCGCTCCCCCCGAGCCCGCGCGTCGGGGGTATGTCGTTCTCCTGCACGAGCCTGAAGTGCGCGTCCGGCTCCCCGATGACCTCGGCCACGAACCGGGCCGCCCGGTACGCCGGATGCTCCGGCCCGCGGGGGATAAGGTCATCGCCCGTGCCGGAGACCTCTATCTCGGGGTGTTGCGAGCGGTCCAGAGCTATCGTGGTGCCGAGGGAGAGCGCGAGCCCTACCGCGTCGTAGCCGGGCCCCAGGTTCGCCGA
Organism: uncultured Rubrobacteraceae bacterium; assembly: GCA_902805985.1. Taxonomy (GTDB): domain Bacteria; phylum Actinomycetota; class Rubrobacteria; order Rubrobacterales; family Rubrobacteraceae; genus Rubrobacter_D. The sequence continues at coordinate 4,597 of CADCUW010000208.1, read as the reverse complement.
GGTGGCCGGGACGCGGACGGAGATCACGGCCCGCGCCTCTCCATTCGTCCGGCCACGGCCTCGAAGGTCGCCTCCACCGGCTCCGGAAGCTCGACCCTGCTCAGGATAACGTCGGGGTCCTTGAGACCGTGCCCGGTCAACACGCTCACGACCGTGCCTTCGGGCCCTCGATCCTCCCGGCCGAGCTTCAGGAGGCCGGCGAGACCGGCCGCGCTCGCCGGCTCGCAGAAGACGCCCTCCTCCCGGGCGAGCAGCTCCTGGGCCGCCAGGATCTCCTCGTCCGTCACGCTCTCTATGGCGCCGCCGGACTCGCGGGCGGCATTCAGCGCCCCCTCCTTGCTCGCCGGGGCCCCGATCCTGATCGCGCTCGCCACCGTCTCCGGGCTCTGGAAGTCGTGCCCGGCCACCAGCGGCGAGGCCCCCTCGGCCTGAAAACCGAGCATCCGGGGCGCGGAATCCGAATGCCCCGCCTCGCGCCACTCGGAGAACCCCTTCCAGTAGGAGGTGATGTTGCCCGCGTTGCCGACCGGCAGGGCCATCGCGTCCGGGGGATGTCCCAGTATCTCGCAGACCTCGAAGGCGCCCGTCTTCTGGCCCTCGATGCGGTCGGGGTTCACGGAGTTGACGAGCGTTACGTCCTCGCGCTCGGCGGCTATCTCCTGGGAGATCTTGAGTGCGGCGTCGAAGTTGCCCTCTATCTGCACGATCTCCGCCCCGTGCGCCAAGACCTGCACCGCCTTGCCCAGGGCTATCTTCCCGGCCGGCACGACCACGAAGCACCGGATACCGGCCCGTGCGGCGTACGCCGCCGCGGACGCCGCCGTGTTCCCGGTCGAGGCGCAGACGGCAAACCGGCTCCCGGCGGCGACGGCCCGGCTCATGGCGACCGTCATCCCCCTGTCCTTGAACGAGGCCGTGGGGTTCATCCCCTCGAACTTCAGGAAGAGTCGGGCTCCGACGCGTTCGGAGAGGGTGGGGGCCTCGATCAGGGGAGTGTCCCCCTCGCCGATGGTCGTCACCGCTTCCTCCGGTATGGGCGGCAGCCAGTTGCGGAACCGCCGTATAACGCCCTGCCTGAAAACCCGCGCCTGCACGCTCATCAGAGATCCACCTTTCCTGTAACGACGTCCCATACTCTACCGACCGGAGGCCGCCGGGGATAGCCCGCAGAAGTATCACGCCACCCCGGCGGCTTTCAAGAAGCGTGGCGACGGTATGCCGCGTTTAGTAGATTACGCGCAGAGGCTCTAGGCTCTAAAATTTTGAGGTTCTAGGCAAAAGCTCAAAACCTGATGCCTCAAAACCTCGAACCTAGAAAAGGAGCATCTTGGCAGAGGAGAGACCTACCGTCCTGGTTACCGGCGGCGCCGGGTTTATCGGCGGCAACTTCGTCCTTGGCGCGGTTGGGCGTTTCAAGGTGGTGAACCTGGACGCCCTCACCTACGCCGGCAACCCGCGCACGCTCGACCCCGTGTCAGACGACCCCGACCATGTCTTCGTACACGGCAGGATCGGCGACCGGGACCTCGTGGCGCGGCTGCTCGCCGAACACAGGCCCGCGGCGGTCGTCAACTTCGCCGCCGAGACGCACGTCGACCGCTCCATAGACGGGCCATCCGTCTTCATCCAGACCAACGTCGTCGAGACGCAGAACCTCCTCGATGCGGTCCTCGACCACTGGAGGGGTCTCGAAGGGGAGGCGCGGGACGCCTTCCGGTTCCTGCACGTCTCCACGGACGAGGTCTACGGGACGCTCGGGCCGACGGGCTTCTTCACGGAGGAGAGCCCCTACAAACCGAACTCGCCGTACTCGGCCTCCAAGGCGGCCTCGGACCATTTCGTGCGGGCCTACCACCACACGTACGGGCTGCCGGTGCTCACCACGAACTGCTCCAACAACTACGGGCCCTACCACTTCCCAGAGAAGCTGATACCGCTCATGATCCTGAGCGCCCTGCGCGGCGGCCCGCTCCCGGTCTACGGCGACGGCCAGCAGGTCCGCGACTGGCTCTACGTCGGGGACCACTGCCGCGCCATCGAGCGGGTGCTAGAAACGGGCGTACCCGGCGAGGTGTACAACGTCGGCGGCCACAACGAGCGGACGAACCTTGAGGTCGTCAGGACCATCTGCGCCCTGCTGGACGAGCTCGCGCCGGACTCGCCCCACGCGCCGCACGAGTCGCTCATCACCTTCGTCGAGGACAGGCCAGGGCACGACCGGCGCTACGCCATCGACGCCGGGAAGATCGAGCGCGAGCTCGGCTGGACGCCCCAGGAGACGTTCGAGACCGGCATGCGTAAGACCGTGCGCTGGTATCTTGAGAACCGGGAGTGGTGCGAGGGCGTTCTCTCGGGCGGCTACCGGCAGGAGCGTCTGGGGCTCGGCGGTGGGCGGTCTTGAAGGGGATCGTGCTCGCCGGCGGGTCGGGGACGCGGCTGTACCCGCTGACCCACGCGGTCAGCAAGCAGCTCTTGCCCGTCTACGACAAGCCCATGATCTACTACCCGTTATCGACCCTCATGCTCGCTGGCATCCGTGAGATCCTCGTAATCTCCACCCCGCACGACCTCCCCCGGTTCAGGGACCTGCTCGGCGACGGCTCCCGGTGGGGCCTGAGCTTCGACTACGCCGTCCAGCCCGAGCCTAGAGGCCTCGCGGATGCGTTCGTGGTGGGCAAGGAGTTTGTCGGCCGGGACGACGTCTCGCTGGTGCTCGGGGACAACATCTTCTACGGCGAGGGCTTCGTGGACCAGCTGGAGCGGGCGGCCGGCGGCGGGAGAGGGGCGACCGTCTTCGGGTACTACGTCCGCGACCCCGAGCGCTACGGCGTCGTCGAGTTCGACGGCGAAGGGAAGGTTCTCTCCATCGAGGAGAAGCCAGAGACGCCACGGTCGCACTATGCGGTGACGGGGCTGTACTTCTACGACAACCGGGTGGTCGAGGTGGCGGAGAACCTGCAGCCTTCGGCGCGGGGGGAGATCGAGATAACCGACGTCAACGTGGACTACCTCAAGCGCGACGAGCTCAGGGTGGAGATCATGGGCCGCGGCATGGCGTGGCTGGATGCCGGCACGCACGAGTCGTTGCAGCAGGCCGGCAACTTTATAGAGACCATCGAGCAGCGCCAGGGCTTGAAGATCGGCTCCCCCGAGGAGATCTCTTACCGCAAGGGCTACATCGACGCCGGACAGCTGGAGTGGCTTGCCGCCCCGATGATGAAGAACGACTACGGCCGGTACCTGCTTGAACTCCTGAAGGATGGAGGGCCCGTAACGTGAACGTGATAGAGACGGATCTTCCCGGCGTCCTGATCCTGGAGCCAAGGGTCTTCGGCGACGACCGCGGCTTCTTCATGGAGACCTGGAACGGCCGCCGCTACGAGGAGCTCGGCATCCCGGGGGCGGAGCTGCGCTTTGTCCAGGACAACCTCTCCTTCTCGGCCCACGGCGTCCTGCGCGGCCTCCACTTCCAGAGCCCCAAGGCCCAGGGCAAGCTCGTCTCCGTCCTTAGGGGCGAAGTCTTCGACGTCGCGGTGGACATCCGCACGGGCTCCCCGACCTTCGGCCGCTGGACGGGCGTGACGCTCTCTGCCGAGAACAAGCGCCAGTTCTGGGTCCCCCCGGATTTTGCCCACGGCTTCGTCGTCACGGGCGAGGAGGCGCTCTTCTCGTACAAATGCACCGACTACTACGCCCCCGAGCACGACGGCTCCATCCTCTGGAACGACCCGGAGATAGGTATCGAGTGGCCCGTCCAGAACCCAACACTATCTGGCAAGGACGGCTCGGCCCCGCCCCTGTCCGGGATGCCGGAAGGCTCGCTGCCCCGCTACGAGCAGGGCTAGGAGGTGGCACCCAATCCCTTCGACGCCCTCGCGGGCCACCGTTACGTCCGCCTGAGCACCGTTCGTAAGAACGGCGAGGCCGTCCCGACGCCGGTCTGGTTCGCCCGGGTCGGCGAGAACCTCTATGTCGTGACCGGCGGCAACACCGGCAAGGCCAAGCGCATCCGCAACAACCCCGGCGTGGCCCTCGCCCCGAGCGACTTCAGGGGCCGCCCGAAGGGCCACGACCTGCGCGCCGTCGCCCGCCTGACAGAAGAGCGGAAGGGCGGTGCCGCCGATAGGGCACTCAGGAGCAAGTACGGCTGGCAGTACCGCGCCTTCGAGCTCGTGGAGAGGCTGCTCGGCTCCGCGGACCAGCTCGTCTTCCTGGAGCTCAGCCCGCCCGAAGAGAGGGGAGACTAGGACCTTGTTCGAGGGTTTCGAGACGGAGACGGTTGATGTTGGAGGGGTCGGGATCCTGGCACGGGTGGCCGGGAGCGGCCCGCCGCTCCTCCTCCTCCACGGCAACCCCCAGACCCATACGATGTGGCACCTCGTGGCGCCTGCGCTAACGGACGACTTCACGGTGGTAGCCACCGACCTGCGCGGCTACGGCGCCTCCTCCAAGCCCGCCTCGGACGAGCATCACGCCCCGTACTCCAAACGAACTATGGCCGAAGACCAGGTCTCCGTGATGCGCCACTTCGGCTTCGAGAGCTTCGCCCTGTGCGGCCACGACCGCGGCGGGAGGGTCGGCTACCGCATGGCCCTCG
>CADCUW010000207.1 GCA_902805985.1 uncultured Rubrobacteraceae bacterium | reverse complement strand
GTCGCGTGCGTGCCGGGCGCCGCCGCCCGCGATCACCACGGGCCGCTTCGCCGCGACGAGCCTGCGCACGACGTCGTCGACGTCCTCGGGGTCAGGGGCGGAGCGGGGCCTGCCCCCGGAGAGCCACGACCCTTTGTCCTCGATCTCCTCGCCGAGAATGTCCGCGGGCAGGGCGAGCATGACAGGGCCGGGACGCCCCGAAGTGGCGACCCGCACGGCGCGGGCGACCAGTTCCGGGAGACGGTCGGCGCGGTGAACGGTCGTCGCCCACTTCGTGATCGGCGCGTAGAACGCGGTAAGGTCGACCTCCTGAAACGCCTCCCGGTCCAGGTAGTCCGTCTCCACCTGCCCCAAGAGGACGACCATCGGGGTCGAGTCCTGCATCGCCGTGTGGACGCCGATGGCGAGGTTCGACGCCCCCACCCCCCTCGTCGCCATCGCCACCGCCGGCCTGCCCGTGACCTTGGCGTCGGCCTCCGCCATGAAGGATGCCCCAGATTCGTGGCGGGTCGAGATGAGCGACGTATCGGGGTGGCGCTCGGCGGCGTCGAGGATCTCCAAAAAGCTCTCCCCCGGCACGGTGTAGAAGCGCCGCGCGCCGGCCCGCGCCAGCACCTCGACCGCCAGGTGACCCGCTTTCCCTCTCCCGCCCATGAGACCTCCTCCAGAGTACCGACCGGCCGCCGTCTATCCTACACGTCGGCCCGGCGGCGGTGGAGGCTGTAGAGTGTGGAGTCGGGCCGCGTACGAGAGGAGACAGATGGCAAAGGTCGTGGTGATCGGGTGCGGGGTGATCGGGCTCACCACAGCCCTCCTCCTGCGCGAGAACGGCCTCGACGCCAGGATCGTCGCGGCGGCCCCGCCGCAAGAGACCACCTCGGCGGTCGCCGCCGCGATCTGGTACCCGTACAGGGCCTACCCGGAGGATGCCGTCCTGCGCTGGGGCAGCCGCGCCCTCGAGACCTTCGAAGGGCTCGCCGCCGTGCCGGGCGCGGGCGTGCGGATGCGCGAGGGCTTCGAGCTCCGGCGCGTTTCGGCCCCCGAACCCTGGTGGTCGGCGGCCGTCCCCGGCGTCCGGCGCTGCGGGCGCGAGGAACTGCCGCCCGGCTACCGCGACGGCCACACCTTCGTCGTGCCGGTCGTGGAGATGCCCGTCTACCTACGCTACCTGCAGAGACGCTTCGCCGCGACGGGCGGCACGGTAGAGCGGCGTGTCGTCTCGGACCCGGACGAGATGGCGGAAGAGGCCCGCGTGGTCGTGAATTGCGCAGGGCTCGGCGCGGGAGAGCTGGTCGGCGACGGCTCGATGACGCCGATACGGGGCCAGATCCTGCGCGTCCGGAACCCCGGCCTGGACCGCTTCTTCCTCGACGAGGACGACCCCGAGGGCGTCACCTACGTGGTCCCCCGCTCGGAGGACTGCATCCTGGGCGGCACGGCGGACGAAGGGGCGTGGACCACCGAGCCCGACCCTGAGGTTGCCGACGCCATCCTCAGGCGATGCTCCGCGCTGGAGCCGCGCCTGGCAGACGCGGAGGTCCTCGAACACAGGGTCGGCCTGAGACCCGGTCGTCCCGAGGTTCGGCTGGAGATGGAGGCCGGCCGGAACGTCTCCCTCGTCCACAACTACGGCCACGGCGGCTCGGGCGTCACGCTCTCATGGGGTTGCGCCGAAGAGGCCGTCAGGATGGTCGCGGGCGCCCTCGATCCTGCCGGGTAATTCGGGGCTCTAGGCTTTTCGTAGGCGCCCGCGCGAGGGTCTGGGACCGGCGAGCTCTGTTTCGAGGGCGAGTTCCAACTGTTTGCGGGCGGGGCCGAGCTTCTTCTTGCTCACGCGGCGGGCCATGCCGGCCCTGACCTCTTCGTAGCCCCTCTCCTCCACCTCGGCGGAGAACCGCTCGCGCATCTCCCGGCTCTTCTCGGCGAAGTCTTCGATCCTCTCCCGGGTCTCCCCCGCGAGCCACATCGAGCGCGGCATGTAGCACCGCGAGAACAGGTCCAGGAGATGGTCCACCTCCTCCCGGCGTTCCCGTTCCTCGCGGCCGTCCGCCTCGCCGTACAGCGAGGTCCAGAGCACGAAGCCCCTGTAAAGCCTGGCAAGCGAGAAACGGATCTCTTCCACCGCGTACCGGCGGCGCTCCACCCCGATTCGCCCGAAATCTATTCCTTCCAAAAGATCATCCCCCCGGATGATGCGTATGTGCGCCAATAAAATGCCATCCACAACCTGTTGTGGATCAGGTACGCAAAATATCACAACATGCAGCGTTCTTTCACGGGGAGTTCCCGCCGGCGGTCTTCAGCTTCCGCGCTTGAGCGCCTTGGAGGCGCCGAGTACCCGGCCCGAGCTGTCCTTCGCCCTGACGACCACGTACGGTTGGTCGGTGCGCAGGGTTATAGCGGTCTCGAAGCCCTTGCGGGGGGCGGACCCGGCTGGTCTCAGATCCTCTATGCCGGGACCGGCGACGACCTCCCAGGAGGCGACCTCCGTCGCCCCGTTCCAGCTGGCGTAGAGGGTGAGTCGTCCTTCCCGCCCGGACTCGCCCACGAGGTCGGGGTCGCCCTGCGGCCTGCCCTTCCACGGGAAACGGAAGGCCCGGTAGGACTCGACCTCGGCGGGAAAACCGGCGTCGAAGAGGAGGTTCCCGTCGGTGTCGTGCTCGGTGAGGTATGGAGCGCTGCCCCACCCGACGAAGACGTTGCCGTTCGGCAGCGCCTGCACGTTGCCCTGGTAGGTCGCGAACGGCTGCTCCGGGTGGACGAACTCCTGCAGGAGGGTGGCCGTCATCGCGTCCTCGTCGAGCTTCAGACGGATTCCCCGCGATTGCTCCTCCATGGCCTCCCCCCGGTTGTCGAAGAGGGTGATGGTTCCGTCGGGCAAAAGGCGGGCGTCGTGCTGGAAGGCGAAGACGGCGCCCTCCCCCATCTCGAAGTCGCTCCTGTTGCCGCCGAGGCGCCAGACGACCTCCCCCGTACGGCGGTCGATCTTGTAGACGGCGGAGGTCCTGCGCGCCGAGATCAGGAGATGATCGTCACCATCCTCCGCGATGGAGTTTATGTGGAAGTAGTCGTAGGGCGCGGCGAGGTCGGGGGGTATCTCGTAGTCGGATTCCTCGACGCCTACGTGCTCGAGGCTGCGCCACTCGAAGAGGACCTCGCCTGTCTCTATGTCTATCTCCTGGGCCACACCGTCCATGACGCGGGCGTCCTCAGGGCCACCGTACGGGGACAGGTCCATCGGCGTCTCGGCGTAGATCGTCACGAGGGCGGTGTCGCGGGAGGAGATCAGGAACTCGTGGTGGTCGCCGGGGAGCCCGTTGCCCGCCGGGAAGCGCGCGACCTCCCTGTAGGAGTCGTCGAAGATCACGTACTCCCCGTTCCCGAAGCCCGCGTGGGTGCCCTCCCACCAGGTCAGGACCGGCCTGCCCTTGTAGGCCTGCACCTTGAAGTCCATCGCGTCCCGCTCCTCGACGATGACGGGACGCAGCCACACCGGCTCGCCGTCGTTATCGAGGATCATGGGCCCGTCCTGGGAGGGGTGCTCCTCCCCGGGGCCGTTCTTGGAGGCGGCGAAGAGGTAGCCGGGGGCCGTGCCGCGGGCCGGGGTGGTCACCTGGACCGGGGGCGGCTTGAGGTCCGGACGCGAGCGGAAGACCTGAGTCGGCCCCGTCGCCGGCGCGGCAACCGCCCGGACGGGCCGGTTCGACTCGCAACCCACCAGCCCCAGAAACGCTAGGCCGGCACCGCCGCCGGCCGCAACCTTTAAAAACTCCCTCCGCGTCCGCCTCACGCCCAACCCTTCGCCGCCTCCCCGCTCGCGTCTACCCGAAGCCGTCATCTTATTACGAGAGCTCGGATCGCACACGCGAACCCTTCTGCGCGCACGAACCAACCCCCGACGACACGCCGGAAGGCCCCCGCTCTGCGGTCGAGGGGACGGTTGCGGTGGCGGGACCGGGATTCGAACCTGGGACACCACGACTCTCAATCCGGCGGGTATTGTTTCCACGAGACCCTCTTCGCCTGTCTCGCGGTAAAGAGCGGCGTCTCGGAGCTACCGGAGGGGACCGGGTGGCGCTACGGGGCGGGGTGGCTGGGACCGGCTGCACGATGAGCCTCTTCATCACGGACCTGGCGTTCCCGGAAGGCTCGCTGGTGGAGGAGACCAGCACCAGCATCCACGCGGGATCTTCGCCCGATCGTGGGGCTCACCGCCGGGGCAGGTAGAGGCGGAAGGTCGCGCCGACGGCCTCCTCCCCATCCGGTTTCTCGACCATGAGGTCGCCGTTCTGAGCCCTGGCGAGCTCGCGGCCGATCGCGAGCCCGAGCCCCGTCCCCCCGCCGCCCCGTCTACGGGCGGCGTCGGCGCGGTAGAACCGGTCGAAGACGCGCGGCACGTGCTCAGGCGGTATCCCCGGGCCGGTGTCCCTCACGCTCGCCTCGGCCCAACGGTCATGCGGCCGGCCCGTGACCGTGATGGCACCCCCCGGAGGCGTGAACCTCACGGCGTTGTCGAGAAGGACGGCGAGGATCTGGGCCGTCCGCTTCGCGTCGCCGCGGGCCGGCAATTCCTCGGAGGCGGCGACGTCGAGCGTGATCTCCTTGGCCGCCGCCCGCGACCCGAAGCGCCCGACGGCCTCGGAGAGGACGGCGGAGAGGTCGAAGGGCTTGTCGGCCACGCCGAGCTTGCCGGCGTCGAGCCGGGCGACCAGCAGGAGGTCCGAGAGGATCGCGGCCATGCGGTCGGTCTCGGCGAGGGCGTGCTCTAGAAGCTCGCGGTCTTCGGCGTTGAGGCTCCCGCGGTAGAGAACGACCTCGGTGTCTGCGCGGACCAGGGTGAGGGGCGTCTTTAGCTCGTGGGAGGCGTCCGCCACGAAGGCGCGCTGGCGCTCGAAGGACTCGCGCGCCGGGCGTACGGCCCGGCCGGACATGTAGAGGCCCCCGAGCAGGGCGGCCCCCACGCCCCCCAGAGCCAGGGGGAGGAGAACGAGGAGCAGACGGTTCACGGTCTCCTGCACGCCCCCCAGGGAGCGCGCGTACTGCATGACCCCGACCACCTCGCCCCCGTCCCGCATGGGCACGCTGACGAGCCTGACCCTGCCCTCGGGCCCGCGGATCGTCTCCGCGACGGCCCCGCCGTCCTGGAGGGCGCTCGCGGCAAGGTGCCTGGAGGGAAGGCCCAGGGTGCCCGAGGTCGCGGCGGTCGGGTCCCTGTCCGTCACGCGCACACCCCTGGGGTCGAGCGCGACCCAGCTGTACTCGGCCGAGCCGCTCGCGAGGACCTCCCTGTCCTCGCCGTTCAGCAGGTTGGCCGTCTGGTCTTTGGCCTCCTGGGTGAGCAGGGTGTCTTGCTGCACCGTCAGCTCCCTGGAGAAGCCGGCGACGGCGGCCGCTCCGAGAATGAGTAGGATCAGGGCGAAGATGCCCGCGTACCCGAGGGTCAGGCGCCGGCGCATCCGGTCGAGCATCACGGACCCGGCCTGGGGTCGAAGGTGTAGCCGGCGCCGTGCACGGTCCGCACACGCGAGGGCTCGCCTTCGCGGTCGAGTTTCTTGCGCAGGTAGTGGACGTAGAGGTCCACCGCGTTCGTGTACGCGCCGGTCGTGCCGCCCCACACGGTGTCCATCAACACCGAGCGGGTGAAGACCTGCCCGGGACGCTGCATCAGGGTCGCGAGCAGCGCGAACTCCTTGGCCGTCAGGTCGATGCGCTCCCCACCACGCCGAACCTCGTGGCGCCCGGGGTCGAGCTCGACGTCGCCGACGGCGAGGACCGTCCCCCGGTCCGTCTTCTCTGGGGGCCTCCTGGCCAGGGCCCGCACCCTGGCGAGCAGTTCGGGGAAGGCGAAGGGCTTCGGGAGGTAGTCGTCGGCGCCGGCGTCGAGGCCCTCGACGCGGTCCTCCAGTTGCGCGCGGGCCGTGAGCATCAGGACCGGGACGCCGACCTCGGCCGCCCTTAGCCGCTTGACGACCTGGACCCCGTCGAGGTCCGGCAACATCCAGTCGAGCACGAGCAGGTCGAAGTCCTCGCTCAGGGCGCGGGCGAGGGCCGTCCTGCCGTCGAACGCCGTCTCGGCGACGTGGCCCTCCCGGCCAAGCACCTCGGCGACGAGGCGGGCCAGGTGCTCCTCGTCCTCCACTATCAGTATCCTCATCATCACCGTCCAGAATAATCCTACCCCAGCCGGGGACCCGCGGGCGGCCCGTCTTTGAGAATCCTAATGTGGGTTAAACGCAGATCCAATCCCGGACCCCCAGACTTGCCTGCAAACGACTTACGCGGCCTGCCCGGAGCGGGCCAGCGCGACGGAGGAGAGCGATGGGACTTATCAGCTGGGTGGTCGTGGGGACGATAGCGGGCCTGCTGGCCCGCCGTATCGTGCCTGGCCCCGACCCGGGGCGCTTCGTCGTCACGGTCATACTGGGGATGGCCGGTGCCTCAGTCGGCGGCTTCATGGTGGGCGTCATCGGGGGCGCAGGGGCGACGGGCTTCAACCTCTGGTCGATCTTCGTCGCCACCCTTGGCGCCGTCCTGTTGCTCTACGTCTATGGCTTCGTGGCCCGGCGGACTGCTTGAACCTGGTCTCGCGCCCGAAGTCAGAAACGGCGGGCCACGACCGAAAGCGCGGCATCACCGCCGCC
>CADCUW010000206.1 GCA_902805985.1 uncultured Rubrobacteraceae bacterium | reverse complement strand
TGGTGCCAACGGGCACGCTCAACCATTTCGCCCGCGACCTCGGGTTGGACCTAACGCGCCCGCTGCGCGCCCTCGACGCGTTGGTCGCCGGCCGCGAGCGGCGCGTGGACGTCGGCCGGATCAACGGCCGGCTATTCATCAACAACGTCTCGCTTGGCGTCTACGCGGAGATGCTGGGAGACCCGGGGTACAGGGACGACAAGCTGCGCGTGGCGCGGACGAAACTCCAGGCCGCCTTCTCCGACCCGGAGCTACGACGGACGCTGCGTATCGCGCCACCTGACGGAACCTCGCTCGAGAGCCTCGTCGCCGTGGTCGTCTCGAACAACCCGTACGAGTTCTCCCGGTGGGACAAGTTCGGCCAACGCCACCGCCTCGACACCGGGAAGCTGCAGGTCTCCGTGCTCGACGCCGGCGCGCTCGACGAGATCGAACGGCTGCTCGCGGGCACTGTACTCGGTGCCATCGAGTCCCGCCCCGCCTTACGCCACTGGACGTCCGAGCGACTAGAGATGGGCGTGCCCGGCGAGGTGGTGCGGGCCGGGATCGACGGCGAGCCGGTCGTCCTCGAAGCGCCGCTGCGCTTCTTCGTGGATCCCGGTGCGCTGCGCGTGCTCTTGCCCGAGGACCCTCCCGCAAGCCGGCAGGTGCCGCCGCTGGAAGCAGGATGGCACGCCGCCCGAGTCCTGCGCCGCTGGCTGCGACCGCCCGCGGGCTCCTAGCCTCCGTTTTAACCGCGAGACGCCCGTAAAACGCCTTCCACCGGTCCCGTTCGTTGGCGAGCACCTCGAGAAAAGTTTGCAGCAATGGATTGTAAAACTAACAATAATAGTATATAACTATCATAATTAGTTAAACGGGCGGCGGGTCCGCCGAAAGGAGCCGAAGGTGAAGACGATGATGGATCGGGAGTTGCGGGGAACGACGGCGACGGGGGGTGGGGCTTCGGGTTCCTTCTTCCTGGCGCGCCCGGCGACGATGCTGAGGGCGGAGGGGGCGGCGATGTTGGCCGGGGGCGCGCTGCTGTACTGGTCGAACGGGGGGAACTGGTGGCTGTTCGCGCTGCTCCTGTTGGCGCCCGACTTGTCCATGCTGGGCTACCTGGCGGGACCCAAGGTCGGGGCGGCGGCCTACAACGCCTTCCACTCCTACCCGCTCCCAGCGGCGCTGGGGATCGTGGGTCTGCTGGCGGGGGCCCCGCTCGCCGTCCGCGTTGCCCTGGTGTGGCTCGCCCACATCGGCATGGACCGGATGCTCGGCTACGGGCTGAAGTACCCGAGCGGCTTCGGGGACACGCACCTGGGGCGGCTCTAGGGGCCCCTGGGAGGGCCGCGAGCGACGACGGACGAGAGCAAGGAGGAAGAAGATGGAAGTAGCGGCTTACGGTGAGCACTTGGTGCGGATCACGCGTTACCCCAGGGTGTTCCCGGTCAACGTCTACCTGGTGCGCGAGGAGGACGGCTTCACGCTGGTCGACGCGGGCCTCGGAGGCGGCGAGCGGGAGATCCTGGGGATAGCCAAAGAGCGCGGCGGCGAGATAAGGCGCATCGCGCTCACCCACGCGCACGCCGACCACGTCGGTTCCCTGGACGGCTTGCGCAACGCCCTGCCCGAGGCGGAGGTACTGGTGCCCGCGAGGGAGACGCGGTTTTTGCGGGGAGACATGGAGCTGGAGCCGGAGGAGCGGAGCCGGGGCAAGCTGCGCGGCTCGTGGAAGACCACGCAGACCCGGCCCACCGGGGAAATCTCCCCCGGCGACCGGGTGGGCTCCCTGGCGGTGGTGGCCGCGCCGGGGCACACGCCCGGGCACGTGGCCTTCCTCGACACCAGGGACGGTACGCTCGTGGCCGGCGACGCCTTCCAGACCCGCGCCGGCATCGCCGTCGCCGGCGTGCTGAGGCCGCTTTTTCCCTTCCCGGCGCTCGCCACCTGGAGCCTCGCCACCGCCCTCGAGAGCGCCCGCGCGCTGCGCGGGCTCGACCCCTCGCGCTTGGCCGTCGGCCACGGCCCCGTCATAGAGGACCCGCTCGGAGCGATGGACCGCGCCATAGCAGAGGCGGGGCGCAAGGCCGGAGGCGGGCGGCGTGCCGGGTAGGGATTCACGACGTGCCTAGGTCCGGGCTCAATCGGGCGGCGGTCGTCGAGGCCGCCGCCGCCCTGGTCGACGAAGAAGGGGCGGGCGAGGAGCTGTCGCTCGCCCGCCTCGCCGAGCGCCTCGGCGTGCGCAAGCCCTCGCTGTACAACCACGTGGAGGGCCTTTCGGGCCTGAGACGCGAGCTGGCCCTGATGGGGCGGCGGGAGCTGGGGCGGAGCCTGTCGCGCGCCGCCGCGGGCAAGGCGGGCGACGAGGGCATCTTCGCGCTCGCCGCGGCCTACCGGTCCTTTGTCAAGGAGAGGCCGGGGCTCTACGGGGCCACCGTGCGCTCCTACCGGTTCTCCGACCCCGACGACCCCGACCTCGCCGCGGCCGTGGGGGAGGCTCTGGAGCCGGTCTTGGCCGTGCTCGCCTCCTGCGGTGTGCGCGGCGAAGAGGCCGTCCACGCCGCGAGGGGCCTCAGGAGCGTGGCCCACGGCTTCGCCACCCTGGAAGAGGCCGGGGGCTTCGGCGTGTCCTTGGACCCGGACGAGAGCTTCCGCAAGCTGGTCGGCGCCTTCGCCCACGGGCTCCTCCGGTCCGGGGAGCGCGGGGCCTAGGGGTGTGTCGGGCCGGGGTCGGGCGGCTTGGCCGGTTCCGCGGGCGGCTCTACGGCCGCTTCGACCGCCGCGCCGGCGCCCTGTTCGAGCCCTGAGATTCGATCCTCACCACCGGGGGCGGCGCCCCCGCGCGGGCCGTGCTCCCTGTACCGAACCCGGCAGACATTCGGAGCAGAGAAGGATGCCCCGCTAGAACGCAGCGGAGACGAAGGAAACCATGAACGAAACGATCGCCTGGCCGCAAACACGGAGAGCGGCGCCTAAGCGTGAATCTACCCCTGCTAATCGTATCCAGGGCTGTATCCAGGGCTGTATCCAGGGCTGTCCCCAGGGCTGGCGAGTGACGGGACGACGGCGTGCGCGGCGGTGCAGGCCGTGTCGGCCGGCGAGGGCGACACCCTGGTCGTCTCGGGTGCCGCGGGAGGGGTCGGTTCGATAGCCGTGCAGTTGGCTAAGAACGCGGGGACGGAGGTGATCGGGTTGGCTAGCGGGGCTAACCACGAGTGGCTGCGCTCCCACGGCGTCATCCCGATCGTCTACGGCGAAGGTCAGGCCGACCGCATCGGGGAAGCGTCCGGCGGCGAGGCGAACGCCTTCATCGACACCTTCGGCTCGGGCTACGTCGAGCTCGCGTTGAACCTCGGGGTCCGGCCCGAGCGTATAGACACGATCATCGACTTCGCGGCGGTGGAGAACTACGGGGGCGCACGAGAGGTGAATCGAGGAGTACAACGCCCAGTACCACCAAGCCCACGAGGGACGCCCCGACGGCAAGCGCTCCCCTGCCGAGGTGCTCGGGGTACTTAGGGAAGCGCGGCTACTCCCGGCGGACCTCGACCGGACGTTCTTCGCCGAGCACTCCTCGGCGTGCTGGACGCGTTCGGGTACGCCGTGTGGCGGCGATGGAGGGTGTCCGGTGAGGAGGCCCTGGCGGGTAGGGAGGCGGCGCTGTGGCTCAGGGAGAAGACGCTCACCGTGGAGCACGCTGGCGAGCCACTCAGCCGCTACGCAGTGGAGTTCGCAACCGGGACGGACAAGCCGAGTGCCTTGAGACACCCGGTGCTCTTCGGGACTTCGCTCCGGCTAGCGCAACCTCGGCTCTTCACACTCTCCGAGCGCGGAGAATGTGAAGGCCGTGAGGCTGGGAGACTACGCGCCCAGGAGGCCACGGCCCGCCTCGCTGCAGCAGGCCCTGTTTTCCTTCCACGCGGCCTGGGGCTGAACCGCCGTCCCACGGTCTTCGGGGTCCGCGTCCGCGCGGGGATCTGGGCGAGCGGGTGTCCACAGCGCTCCTGGCAACCCGAGTGGGTGCCGACCGGAAGGGAGATGCTCGTCGTCGCCGATGCCTGCGTGGATACCTGAACCCGGCCGAACGTTGGCACCTGTCCGGCCCCGTGGTCGAGACCTTTTCCGGTCCGTCGACGCGGAGGGGGCCGGCCTGTTTGCCGCTTTGCTTTATGGCCGACGATTGCTGCTTCTTGTGGTTCGGCACGACCTGCGTAGTCGCGCTCAGCGGTGGCGGAGTCGCTCCGGGTAGCCCTGCTCCTCACCGAACGCCTCGAGCGAGACCGCTTGCCACTCCCGCCAGGTCGCCAGGCGCTGCTCGTACTCCTCGGTGACGGGGCCTAGCGACTTGCCGAAGAAGATCCTGAACGGGGGCTCCTCGGCGTCTACGACCCGGAGGATCGGCCCTCGCGTCGCACTCGCGGTGCCGAGCTCTAACGCCGCGAACGCCGATTGGTACCCGGCTCGCACCGTGTCATACGCGGGGTTGTGCTCGCTCGTCTTCAGTCCGGTGCTGCCGAAGCCCGTAGCGTACGGCCCGGGCTCGACCATCGTTACACGGATTCCGAAGTCCGCGACCTCCTGCGACACGGATTGGGACAGACCCTCGAGCGCCCACTTCGAGGCGTGGTACGCCCCGAACTGCGGAAAGGCGCGGATTCCGCCCTCGCTCGTCACCTGCAGGATGCGGCCCGAGCCCTGCCCGCGCATGATCGGCAGCACCGCCTGGGTGACCCACAGCGCGCCGAAGAAGTTCGTCTCCATCTCCGCGCGGATGTCGGCCTCGCCCAGTTCCTCGACCATGGCGAAGTGGCCGTAGCCGGCGTTGTTGACCACCACGTCGAGCGAGCCGAAGTGCGAGGCCGCCTGCCGCACGGCGGCGAACGCCGCGCCACGATCGGTCACGTCCAAACGGAGCGGCAGCACCGCCTCTCCGTACCGCCCGACCAGCGGTTGCAGCGCTTCGGTATCGCGCGCGGTCGCCGCGACGTTGTCGCCGCGCTCCAACGCGGCTTCGGCCCACTCGCGGCCGAACCCCTTGGATGCTCCCGTGATAAACCAGGTCTTCGCCATGGCAATCCTTCCTTCGTAACACTGATGTACACCAATGCTATACAGAGAAAACGATATGTCCAATATAATATTGGTAGCTTTACGATATGCGAAACTTATCAAACGGCGGCAGGGAGGTTTCTTTGGAATTGAGGCACTTGAGGTACTTCGTGGCCGTCGCCGAGGACCTGCACTTCCGCGGGGCCGCCGAGCGGTTACGCATCGCCCAGCCGGCCCTGAGCCAGCAGATACGCAAACTCGAGGACGACCTGGGTGTCAAGTTGTTCGACCGGTCCGGGCGCCGGGTACGGCTGACGCCGGCGGGCTCGGCGTTTCTTGAGGGGGCGCGGGCGACGCTCGGGCAGGCCGAGAGGGCGAGGCGCGCCGCCGTTAGGGCCGATCGCGGGGAGGTCGGGCGGCTCTCTTTGGGGTTCGTGGGCTCGGCGGCCCACGAGGTGCTGCCCCGCCTCGTCAGGGCGTTCCGGGAAGATCGCCCGGACGTGGAACTGGAGCTGCGGTCGCTCTACACTCCGCAGCAGGTACGGGCTCTCGAAGAGGGACGCATAGACGCGGGCCTGCTCAGGAGCCCGCCGGTGCACGACTTCCTCGAGGTGTTGCCGGTGTCCCGCGAGGCGCTGCTCGCCGTTTTGCCCGAAGATCACCCCCTGGCCTCCGAAGAGCGCGTCCCGCTTGCGGCCCTGGCGGACGAGGACTTCGTGCTCCCGCCCCGCCGCCTCTCACCGGCCATACACGATCGGGTGATCGGCCTGTGCCGGCAGGCGGGCTTCAGCCCGCGGGTGGTACAGGAATCGGCGGGGTCGGAGTCGGACTCGGTGGCGTTGCAGTCCATCGCGGGCATGGTTGCCTCGGGCCTCGGCGTCTCGCTGACCGTCAACATCCCGGAGGGCCTGAACAACCCCGGGGCGGTCTGCCGGCCGGTGTACGATCCGGAAGCGAGCTGGGACCTGGTGCTGGCGTGGAGGCGGGACGAGAGTTCACCCGTGGTGCGGGCATTCGTCGAGGTGGCCGAACATATAGTCAACCCGCCCGCGTAGTATCTGTTCTCTTTGCCGCAGCCAAAGTCCGGCGAGCGGCCGCTACCATCTTTACGAAGACGGGGTGCCAGCCTGGTCTTGGACGATGGCGTTCACCTCGTACCTCACCGTAGCCCCGTCGCGACTGGACGCCGTTGGCCGGGAGCTCGCCACCGGGAAACGTCCTTCGTCGCCGCCGTCAGTGGGCCCGCCAATCTCGCCGCGAACGTCTTGTGCGCGGGCCTCGACCACCTCTACCGCTACGTCACGTCGGAGTTGGGGGGATTTCCGGTGATCCGGGAGGCGGAGGCCAGTCCCGACTTCGAGCGCATGAAGCAGACCGGGAGCCTGATGCGGGCCGCTTCTCGACTCGTCGCGCACTTAGAGCCCGCCAAAAAACCGGTAATACGCCGCGGGTGCTGCCCGCTGGATCGGCCCGAACGCTTTCGTCGCCACTGGGTCGCGTAGCAGACGGCGGCACAGTTCCAGCCGCCACAGACTTTCTATTGCTCCGACGCGACGGTTTCTGCCACTGAGGTGACGGATATGTGTAGCGGTGGCTTTGGCTAGGTCTGCGGC
>CADCUW010000205.1 GCA_902805985.1 uncultured Rubrobacteraceae bacterium | reverse complement strand
AGAAAGCCCAATCGTGGCACCGAGGCTGCTGCTGGTGGACGACCACGACTTCATGAGGACGGGCCTGAGGTTCGTGCTCGAGGCCAAGACCGACTTCGTGGTCGCGGGCGAGGCCTCCGACGGGGAGGAGGCGGTGGCCATGTGCCGCGGGCTTCGCCCCGACGTGGTCCTGATGGACATCACCATGCCAAAGATGGGCGGGATAGAGGCCACCCGCCTGATCAAGGCCGAGATGCCCCACACGGCCGTCCTCGTCCTCACCTCCCACGTCGCCGAGGACCTGCTCATGGAGGCCGTGAGGGCGGGGGCCGCGGGCTACGTCTTGAAGAGCAGCAGCTACCAAGAGGTGGTCGGGGCGGTGGAGGCGGTGCTCTCGGGGGAGACGCCGATCGACCAGGGCCTCGCCATGCGCCTCCTAAGGCGCATATCCGAGTCGTCCAACGGGCACGGGGGGCCGCGGGCGGGGCCGCCGAACCCGGGCGGGGCCGCGGACAAGCCCGTGGCCTCCCCCCTCACGCCGAGGGAGACGGAGGTCTTATACCTCCTGGCCGCGGGAAGGACGAACCGCCAGATGGCCTCGGAGCTCCACCTCTCCCTCTCCACGGTCAAGAGGCACGTCGAGCACATCATCGAGAAGCTCGAGGTGTCGGACCGCACCCAGGCGGCCGTCAGGGCCATAGATCTCGGCCTGCTCCCCGCGCGGGGCGAGTGAGGCCCCGGCCCTTTGGCCAGTTGGACTTCCGAGAACCTCCTACAGGCGAAGTTCGGGGAACGAGGGGCAGCAAAACGGGCCGGCGCCCCCTCCTAGGTCCGCCCGCCCGCCTCGACCGCCGCGCATTGTCTCAGAAGTCGAGGGCACCGTCCATGCATACTCCGGGTCATCCTTGCGGGGAGCGTCGGTTGGGCACGAAAGAGCCCGACGGACCTAGATGAGTGTTGCGAGGATCTCAGGCCCACAGCTCCTTGATGCGCCCCTGCGACCTGCCCAGCAGGCGGTTGACGTAGAAGCCGTAAGTGTAGGCGGCCACCTTCGCGGCGACCCTGGTCGCCAGACCCACCAGCGTCTTGGCCAACGTCCTGCCCATCCCGAAGACGCCCTTGAGTGCGGCGAAGCACACCTCCACCTGCTGGCGGACGTGGGGCCTGCGATCCGCTCGCTCGGCCCGGAGCAGCACCGCCCTCTCGGCCAGCTCCTCGCCGAGCGGGCCGCTTCGGTAAGCGAGGTCCCCAAAGAGCCTCCTGGCGACGCCGTCCTCTCCAAGGCCCGCCTCCGCCAGGAGTTGGCGCACCAGGAGCACGTCCGCTGCGTTGGCGGCGGTCAACTCGTAGGAGAGGGGTACCCGGTTGGTGGTGCAGAGCAGGTGCAGCTTCACCCCATAGACGGCGAACGAGCCCCACACGGCCCACGCCGCGCCCCCGAAGCCGGCCGACTGGGGGACCTGCCTGGGGTGCAACACCGAAAGCAGCGTCGAGTCCACTACCAGCGTCTCGGGATCGCCTACCAGCTCCCCCAGCACCGCGCGCCTCAAAGGCTCCAGGAAGCGGCGCAGCCTCCTCACGCGGCGGTGCAACGAGGAAGGGTGCAGGCCCACCACGCCCGGGAAGAGGTGGGCGAAGAACCTCTCGGCGTCCCGCAGAAACGAACGCTCACTCTCCACGCCCCGCAACTGCTGGATGAGGGCGAGGGTAAGCACCTCCGAGTCCGAGAGCCGCTTGAGCGAGCCGTACATGTTCCCGCGCGGGTTGAGGAGGGCGTAAGTGTCGTCTATGAGGCAGAACAGCACGGTCACAGCCTCTTCCAGGGACGCCGACGTTGGGGTAGTGTGGGAGTGGGCCATCCGAGGTTCCTTTCGCCGAGGGTTCGGATGGCCCCCGTTTTACAGGCAAACCTCGCAACACACATCTAGAGTTAGGGTGGCTCATGAGCGCCCAGGCGGTCGGCGGCGTCTTGGGCGGCCTCGTCGTGGGATCCGCGGCGGCCAGGCTTTCGCCGCCGCGCCTGCTCGGGCTGGGCGCCGTCCTGTTCGGGCTGGTCGACCTGGCGATCTTCGTCTACCCGTCCTTCGTACAGAGCATAGCCGTGGGATTGGCGCTGTTCGTGCTCGTCGGCATCCCGGCGGCGGGGATGCTCGCGGGGCTCCAGACGCTGCTGCAGACGTCCGCCGAGGACCGCTTCCGGGGCCGCGTCTTCGGCGCCCTGGGGACCACCCAGGCGCTCCTAATGCTGGCCGGCACCTTACTCGGGGGCGCGTTGGGGGACGCGGTCGGCGTCGTGCCGGTGTTGGTGGTACAGGGAGGAGCCTACGTCGCCGCCGGCATCCTCGTGCTCGTCTTGCTCGCCCACGACGGGAAGCAGGCGCCCCCTCGGACCGCCTGACCCCGCCGCATCCCGGTTTTGGCACCGTTCGGGGCCATGCCCTTGCCCGAAAACCTTCTCACCACTGCGACAGCCATGCGTCGCAGGGTTAGTGAGTCGGTCTGTGCGTGGGACGGAATAAATGCCACTTCCGAAACTTTCCCGCGTCACTCCGACCGGCGGGAAAGTTTCGGGGTTTCCGCCACGCCCGCCGCAGCCATGCGGTGCGCCATTATTGGCCGAGTTTGGTGCGTGGAAGGTAAATTCTCCGAAAGTCGGATTCAGGATCCCGCATAAACAGACCGCCGTAGCTCCCAGGGGCATTCACGGGCCTGTAAGAGGCATACGAGGCGACACTACATATTGTGGTACCGCATAAAGATGCGCGAAAATGGACGCCAGCGAGCCACGTGGCCCCATCCGACCCAAGGCCCGCGCTCCGGCCCTCCGGCCGTGCGCGGGTACCCCGCGTTCGGGTTTCGCTCGGCACCCCGTTCCCCGCCCCGACGGCGACCGTCGCGCCGCCGATAGCGGGTAGGAGAGGACAAGATTGGCGGACGGCGCGAAGCGTGCTCGCTGCCACAGCACGCCACCGAGAGGGCACTAGAATGGGATGGTGGGAGCAAACGCCAACGACGGGGAGCGCGCCGACCTTCGGCGGGCCAACGAGGAACTGCTCGCCTCGGAGAGGCGCTACCGGACGGTCATCGAGCAGGCCCCGCTCTCCATCCACGTCTTCGCCCCCGACGGCACCTCGCTGCTCGCGAACGCCTCCTGGGACGAGCTTTGGAACCTCAAGGAAGGCGAGGAGCCCGAGGGCCACAACGTGTTCGACGACGAGCAGCTGCGCGCCACGGGGCTCGTCCCCTACGTCAAGAGGGGCGTGGCCGGGGAGGCCGCCGCCCCGCCCCCCTTGTTCTACGACCCGGAGAAGGCGGGACGTCCGGGCCAGCCGCGCTGGCTGCAGCCATTCGTCTACCCGGTGAAGGACGAGGGGGGAGCGTGCGCGAGGTGGCGCTCATCATCGAGGACGTCACCGGGCGCAAGGAGCTCGAGGACAGGCTCTCCTACCTGGCCTTCCGTGATCCCCTGACGGGGCTGCCCAACCGGGCGTCGTTCGCCGAGCGCCTCGGCGACGCCCTCCGGCGCGCGGCGGGGGGCCAGGGCCCGGTCGCGGTGCTCTACCTCGACCTGGACAACTTCAGGTACGTCAACGACTCCTTCGGCCACGAGGCTGGGGACCGGATGCTCGTGGAGGCGGCGAAGCGCCTGGGGCGTTGCGCGCCCCCCGGCGCCCTCGTGGCACGCTTCGGCGGGGACGAGTTCGCCGTGCTCCTCGAAGGCACTGACGGCGCCACGGACGCCGCCGCCGAGGTCGCCGAAAGGATCGTGCGGGACTCGAGGGCCCCCTTCGCCCTCGGCGGCCGCGAGGTGTTCGCGACGGTCAGCGTAGGCTCCGTCCTCGGCGGTCCCGGCGAGGACGGCGGAGCCGGCGCCGAGAGGCTCCTGCGGGACGCGGACGCCGCGATGTACCGGGCCAAGGGTGCGGGCAAGGACCGCCACGAGCCCTTCGACCCCTCCTCGCGCGGGCGTTCCCTGGAGCGCTTGGAGCTCGAGGGCGACCTGAGGAGGGCCGTCGAGCGTGGGGAGTTCGAGCTGCACTACCAGCCCAAGGTGGACCTGATGACCGGTGAGGTGATGGGGGCGGAGGCGCTCGTGCGCTGGAGGCACCCGGAGCGCGGCCTGAGGCCCCCCGCCGATTTCGTCCCGGCCGCCGAGGAGACCGGTCTCATAGTCCCGATGGGGCGGTGGGTGCTAGAGGAGGCCTGCCGGCAAGCGCGCGAGTGGCAGCTTCGGCACGCAAGTGGGCGCCCGTTCGAGGTCAACGTCAACCTCTCCGCGCGCCAGTTCCGCGATCCCGGCCTCGTCGGGGGGGTCCGCGACGCCCTGGCGAAGACGGGCCTCGCGCCCGCGGGTTTGGTGCTCGAGATCACCGAGAGCGCCCTTATGGAGGACGCCCCCGCCAACCTCGCCGCCCTGCGGCGGTTGAAGAGCCTCGGCGTGAGGTTGGCCATAGACGACTTCGGCACCGGCTACTCCTCGCTCTCCTACCTTAACAGGCTGCCCGTGGACCACCTCAAGATCGACCGCTCCTTCGTCGCGGTGCTGGGCGAGGACGCCGGGGGCGGGGCGATAGTCTCCGCGACGGTCGCCCTCGCGCGCGCCCTGGGCCTCCTGACCGTGGCCGAAGGGGTGGAGACCGAAGGCCAGCTCGCGCGCCTGCGCGAGCTGGCCTGCGACCTTGCCCAGGGGTTCTACCTCGGGAGACCGGTTCCCGGCGAGGACTTCGCCCGGTTCTTTGCGGGGGAGCCGGTCGGGGGACCGATCGGGGCGAAAGACGGCGGCGGAGGCCCGCTTGCCTGAAGACCCGCCAGAGGTAGGCGGCCGGGAAGCCGATCGCTTGGCGGAGCTGGGGCGCCTCGGGGCCGTGCGTCCCGAGGCCGATGGCGTCCTCCAGGAGCTCGTCGATGACGCCCGGGAGATCTTCGGCGCGGAGCTTTGCATGGCCAACCTCGTCACCGAGGGCGCCCAGTACTTCAGGGCCTGGTCGGGAGAGCTGCCCGCCGAGCTCGCCGAGGCCAGGCAGGACCCGCGCGAACGCAGCATGTGCCAACACGTGGTGGAGGTTGAGGCGCCGCTCGTCGTGGAGGACTTTCTGGCGGCGGAGCGGTTCAAAGACCAGCACTTTCGCGTCCGGTACGGCGTCCGCTTCTACGCGGGGACGCCCCTGGTAACCTCGGGCGGACACGCCATAGGCTCCCTTTGCCTTTTGGACACCCGGCCCCGGGCTTTTCCCGATGAGAACCTAGCCGTCTTGCGGGCGTTCGCCAAGGCGGTGGTCGGACGGCTGGAGGCCCTGGGCGCCCTGGCGCGCGAGCGGGCGGCCCGGGAGGACGTCCAGAGGCTCAACGAGGACCTCGAGCGGCGGGTGGCGGAGCGCACGGGCCGGCTGGAGGCCGCCGTGGCTGAACTCGAGGAGCGGGGCCGGGCGCTCGAGGAGAGCGAGGAGCGCTTCCGGCTCGTCGCCCGGGCGACGAACGAGGCGATCTGGGACAACGACGTCAAGAGCGGCGCGCAGCGGTGGGCCGGGGCGACGGAGGCCCTCTTCGGCTATCCCGCCCACGAGGGAACTGACGGGGGGTGGTGGGAGGAGCGCCTACACCCCGAAGACAGGGGGCGAGTGCTCTCGATCCTCGAGGAGACGCTCGCCCCCGGCGGGGGGGAGGCGTGGTCGGACGAGTACCGCTTCCGCAGGGCCGACGGCGGGTACTCGGAGGTGGTCGACCGGGGCCACGTGGTGCGCGACGCGGCCACGGGGGTGGCGGTGCGGATGGTCGGCGCGATGGCGGACGTGACCGAGCGCAAGGCCCTGGAGCGGCGCCTCGAGCACCTGGCGCTGCACGACCCCCTCACCGGGCTGCCCAACCGCCGCCTCTTCTCCGACCGCCTGGAGCAGGCCCTGGGGCGCCTTCCGCGGCGGGGGGGAGGGGTCGCCGTGCTCTACGCCGACCTCGACGGCTTCAAGGCGGTCAACGACTCCTTGGGCCACGGGGCGGGCGACGGGCTGCTCGTGGCGGCCGCCGGGCGTCTGCGGGGTTGCGTGCGGCCCCCCGACACGGTCTCCCGCTTAGGCGGTGACGAGTTCGCCGTACTTCTGGAGGGACCGGCGGTCGGGAGCGAGGCGGTGGAGGTGGCCGGGCGGATCTTGCGGGCCATGCGGTCGCCGTTCAAGGTCGGGGGCCGGGAGGCGCGCGTCACGGCCAGCGTAGGCGTGGCCTTGGGCGCCCCCGCCGCGGCCTTGGGCGGGGCGCACAACCTCCTGCGCGAGGCCGACGCCGCGATGTACCGGGCCAAGCGCGCGGGCAAGGCGCGCCTGGAGGTGTCCGCCGGCGCCGAAAGCTGACGCCTGCGCCCTCGCGCTGCGGCGGGCCGGTGCCGGGGAGGCGCCGGGGGCGAAGCACCGCGCGCGACAGGGCAGGGCGGCTCGCCTCCGGCTCGCACCGTTAACGTCGTAGAGAGACTGTCTGGAAAATGCCCGAAGGCTTCTCGACGAGGGGACTTTGGCAGCAAGAAGTGGCCAAATCCGGGGTCCTTTGTCCCCTCCTGGTGGCCCTCGGAGCCTCGATTCGGGCTCTATTCCGATTTTCCAGACAGTCTCTAGAAGGATCATTCTGCGAACTTCGCCTTGAGGGGGTTCTCAGAAGTTCGAACGCGGCCGTACTGCGGCA
>CADCUW010000204.1 GCA_902805985.1 uncultured Rubrobacteraceae bacterium | reverse complement strand
AACCCCCTGTGGGCGACCCGTCGCCCGGACGCGCCCCATTCCGGGCGTCTACTACTTGTACCGCCCCCGCCGGGAAAAGGTTTGGCGAGGTGTCCCTCTGAAGGCGCTCGGTTCAGGGACCGGCACACGCCAACGAACGCGAGCACGCGGACTTCCGAGAACATGAACTCCACGCCATACGTTTTCCTGCATAAGAATGGGGTCCACGGTGGCGTTTGAGCAGCCGAGCGCGTTCCCGGAAGCGCTCCCGGCGCTTGCGGAAGCGGCCGATCGGCCGATATAGACATTTTTACTACTTGCACTTGCTACCGTTAGCAACGCGGACCGCATAACCTCTCACCCAGGTGCATATTGTCGGGTCCGCGGGCGCAGGAGAATCTCTCCTTTTCTGCCAAGCTCGGCTGCAGTCATACGGTGCGCTATTCGTGGCCGAGTTTGCCTCGAGTACCCGTCGGCCGAGATCTCCGCGCCGAGGGCCTTGGCCCCCCCGCCCCCTGTGGGCTCGGCGACCTCCACCCAGAAGCAGGCCCCGGACCTCGCCTCCGGCGGCACCCGGTTGGCGACGATCAGGTGCGGCCTCGCGCGCCGGGCCTCGGCCGCCAGGTCCTCCGACGGTTCGAGCAGCGTAACCTCGGCGTGCGGGCGGTGCTTTCTCACGGAGAAGGCCAGCGCCTCGGCGTACATGCTGGGCTCTATGGATATGAGGACGCGCGGTGTGGGCATCTTCCTGGCTCCTTGGGCTTACGAACAAGGTCCGCGCCGGTCGGCGCGCAAGGAGATCGTCCGAAGGACTAGAGTGACGCCCCCATTATCGCCCGCCTTGACATACCCGCCGTCTGAGGGGCCTTGGAGGTCGAGAGAACGTGAGCTATGGAGCCATGGAGTTCGCGTTAGGGTACGCGCCGCGCTCGGTTCCGTTGGTTGTTGCTACATCCCGGCCATGCCGCTTTAGGACCTTAGGACCGCACGTTGAAGCGATTCATCGCCGCCTCTGCGCCCTCCCCCAGTACGGCCTCGACGGCGTCGGCGGCCCGGGGCAGGGCGTCCTTTACAGCGGAATCCATCCGGCCGAGGACGAAGTCCGTGACGGAGAGGCGGGCTCCCTCTGGTGGGCGCCCGATGCCGATGCGGACGCGGACAAAGTCGGGGCCTACGTTCTGGATGGTCGAGCGCAGGCCGTTGTGGCCGCCGGCCCCACCGCCGACCTTGACGCGGACGGTCCCGGGGTCGA
>CADCUW010000203.1 GCA_902805985.1 uncultured Rubrobacteraceae bacterium | reverse complement strand
CCACGAGCGCCAGCACGCGGTCGAGCTCGGCGTGGGACATCGAGGCCGCCACCTCGAGCTTGGAGACGTCTATGTTCTCCTCGGCCGTAAGGTCGGCGGAGAGGTTGCCGGTCCTGAGGCGCAGGCCAGGCGTGTCCCACAACACCTCGATAGCGCCCCGGATCGCGGTCGCCCTGCCCTCCTTGTTCCCCTTGCGAAGCTTGGGGTCCTGCATGCCCCGCAGCACCGCCGCCAGGTCCCCGTCGCCCCCGGAGCGCTCCAGGGAGAGCACCTTCAAAGCCGCCGCCGAGTCGACCTCGACGACGACCCTCTGGCCCCTCTCCCGCGGAAACGGGTAGTCGGTGTACTCGACGCCGATCCCCGCAAGCTCCGCGAGCAGGTCTTCAGAGAGCGGCGCGCCGCCGAACATCTTGCGGCTGGCCGAGTAGGCCGGCAGCGCCAGCTTGGAGAGGATGCGTTCGATCCGGCGCGTCCCCCGCTCGTTCGGCACGGAGAGCGGCGCGTCCACGCCGACGATCACACCCCGCCGCTCCTCCCCGTAGGCCTCGATGGCCCCGCGCAGCTCCTCGGGGGTCTCCGCGAAGGAGTTGGCGATGATGCTCCCCCGCTCGTCCATGACCACCAGGCACGACTCTTTCTCGCGCGCCTCGCCAGGCCTCCACGCAAGCGCGCAACCGACGAACCTCAAACGTCCTCCTCTCCGGCGGCCTCGACGACCCGCGCGACCTCCGCGCAGACCTCCCGGCACACCGCCTCGTCCTCGTGTTCCACCATGACCCTCACCACAGGCTCCGTCCCGCTCGGCCTGAGCAGGATGCGCCCCTCCCCTCCTAGCCTCTCCTCAGCCCCAGCTACGGCCCGCCTGACCTCGTCAAGCGCCGCGACGGCCTTCGCCGAGCCCGCCCCGCCCACGGGTACGTTTATGAGCCGCTGCGGGTACACCTCCATAACCGTAGCAAGCTCGGAGAGCTTCTTCCCGCTGCGGACCATCACGTCAACGAGCGCGAGCGCCGTCACCAGCCCGTCGCCCGTCGTGGCGTGCTCGGAGAGGATGACGTGCCCGGACTGCTCCCCGCCGACCGAAGCGCCGGCGCGCAGCATCTCCTCCGCGACGTGCCTGTCCCCAACGGGCGTCACCCTGTACGGAACCCCCATCGCCTCCATCGCCTTGAAGAAGCCGAGGTTGCTCATCACCGTGACGACCACGCCGCCGCCCAAGGCGCCACGCTCTT
>CADCUW010000202.1 GCA_902805985.1 uncultured Rubrobacteraceae bacterium | reverse complement strand
CCCTGAGCGTCACGCGCAGGTCGAGCACGCCCTTGGCCTGCGTGCCGATGTGGAAGTCCGTCGGCTCGCCGGTGATCAGGAAATCCCCGACGTGGCCCTGTCCAATAAGGACCTCGGCCCCGTTGGGACCGCCATGCTCGTTCTCCTCGTCCGGCACGATGAGAAGCTCGACCGTCGCCTCGCAGCCCAGAGACCTGAGATCCTCGACGGCGTACATCATCGCGGCGAGCGCGCCCTTCATGTCGTAGACGCCGCGGCCGTATAGCTCGTCCCGCTCCTCGCGGGCCTCGAACTGCCCCTCATCGCCAGGGACGACGTCAACGTGGCCGTGGAGCAGTATCCTCGGCTCCCCCGATCCAACCCGCACCACCAGGGAGGTCAACTCGCCCTGGGAGCCGGCACCGCCGTAGCGCGTCGTCTCGAGGCCACGGGCCCCGAACCACCCGTTGATAAAGTCCATCGCCGACTGGGCGACGCCGGGCGTGTACGAGCGGTAGCGCACCAGTTGGCGGGTAAGCGCGAGCACCTCCGTCTTGTTCTCGACTACCGCCAGATCCCGCCTCCAGAGAGCCTCGGCATTTAACGACGAGAGTCTACTCTATATGCCCAACAGTATGCGAACGTATTTAGCCACCAGCTATCAGCCGGACCGTGCAAGCTATCCATCTTGGCGTCGTGTCCGCCACCCAGGTGAAGGCCAACGCCACCAAGCCTGAGAGCGGGGGCCGAAGGCCGCTCTACCCCGCGACGGGGGCGCCGGCCTCAAAGGCGATGGTGGCCCCGAGGTTCGTGAGCTTCTCCTCGAAGAGCTCGTAGCCGCGCAGGATATGTTTCGCGCCCTCGACGACGGTGGTCCCCTCCGCGACGAGGCCGGCCATTACGAGGGCGGCGCCGCCGCGCAGGTCGGGGGACTGCACGATCGTCCCCTCCAGCCGGCGCGGGCCGCGCACCAGCGCCCGGTGGCCGCCGAAGAGGTCTATGCCCGCGTCCATGCGGTTGAGCTCCTCTGCTACCTGCAGGCGGTTCTCGTAGACGTTCTCCGTGATGATCGAGGCCCCGGAGACCTGGGTGAGGAGCACGAGCATCTGCGCCTGAAGGTCCGTGGCGAAACCGGGGAAGGGCAGCGTTGAGACGTCGACGCCGGTGAGCGAGACCGGGTCTCCGACCCGCGCCCGGATGCCGGGAGAGCCCGGATAGGTCTCGATCTCGACCCCCATCCCGCGCATCTTGTCGAGC
>CADCUW010000201.1 GCA_902805985.1 uncultured Rubrobacteraceae bacterium | reverse complement strand
AGCCCAGGATCTTGGGCGCTACGCAGACCGCCAGGCGGTCCACCAGTCTCCCGCGCAGGAGCGAGGTGATGAGGGCGGCCCCTCCCTCGACCATCACAGAGCCAACCCCGATGTCGTCCAGGCCCAGAAGCAGCGCCGGGAGATCCACGCCACCCCCCGGTTCCGGGGGGAGCCTGAGAACCGTGGCGCCGAGCGACTCGGCCTGCCGGCAGCGGTACTCGGGGGCTCGGCCGTTGACGGCGAGCACGGTGCCGGTGGCCGCGCCCCGGGCCAGGACGGCGGCGTCCATGGGGGTGCGCAGGGAGCTGTCCACGACCACACGCAGGGGGCTCTCGCCCGGCGCGAGGCGGACGGTCAGGCGCGGGTCGTCCCTGGCGACCGTCCCGGCGCCGACCATGATGGCGTCGTGGCCGGCGCGCAGCTCGTGGGAGAAGCAGAGGGAGTCGGGGGCGCTGATCCACTGCGAACCCCCGTCCAGCGTCGCCAGGCGCCCGTCGAGCGTCTGGGCGTAGCTTACGGTGATCGCCGGCCGTACGATGCGTCCCTCCTCTCCCTCTATCGCCCCGAAGGTTAGCACGGCCCGCCGGACCCCGGCTGGCACGGGGACGCCGGCCGGCCCTATACTGGAGCGGATGGACGGGGACGCACACGACCGCATCCTGCTTGAAGGCATGGTCTTTCACGGCCGCCACGGTGTCCTGCCGGCCGAGCGCGAGCTCGGCCAACCCTTCGTCGTGGACGTGGAGCTCCGCCTGGACCTCAGGCCCGCAGGCCTCTCCGACGATCTGACGAAGACCGTTGACTACGGCGAGGTCCACCGCCTCGCCAAACAGGTCGTCGAGGGGGAACCGGCGGGCCTCACGGAGACCGTGGCCGAGCGCATAGCCAACGCGACCCTCGAAGAGCATCCCCTCGTGGAGTTCGTGCGCGTAAAGGTGAAGAAACCAAACGTCAGGCTCGGCGACACCGTGCTCGACGGCTCGGCCGTCGAGATCCTGCGCCGCAGGCCGTAGGTTCTAGGGAGGGATTGTGGCCGATCCGGTCCTCTGTGATAGGGCGGATCTCCTCTCGGGGACTCCGCGGTGAGCCTCGAACCGCTCAACCCGTGCTTGCGTACCTACCTACTAGGAGCGTCCCGCCAAAGATAGCCCGTTTGCGTGATGATTTCGGGCCCCGGGGCGTACATACTTCCGTTACCGGCGAGCGCCACGAGGAGAACCGCCCTGGAGAACACGCACACGCTTGCGGTCGTGGCCCCGGTCCGCGGGCCTGTCCCCGGGAAGGAGGAACGGGTCGAGGTCCTCGCGCGGGCCTGCGCGGAGGATCTGATCTCCGCTTTCGGCCTCGGCGGCCTGGGACCCGGCGCGGTCCGCACCCTCCTGCGGCTCCTCTCCTCCGTTCCGGCGCGGCGTCTCGCGCGACAGATAGCGACCTACGACGAGATCGTGGGCGAGGCCGGGCTCCCCGCAGGCGGAGCCTGGGCGATGGACCAGATGGCCCGCCAGGTCGCGGTTAGAGGCAAGGAGGAGGTGCCGCGCGGGGGCCCGCTGCTCGTCGTCTCAAACCACCCGGGGCTCGCCGACGCCGTCGCCCTGTTCGCCGCCATGCCGCGGGAGGACATCAGGGTGATCGCCGCGGAGCGGCTCTTCCTCTCGGCGCTCCCGAACACCTCGAAGGCCCTGATCCCGGTCCCCGATGGGCCCGGCGGACGGTCGAAGGCGGTCAGGGCAGCGGCCCGACACCTCCGGGCCGGCGGCGCGGTCATCACCTTCCCGGGCGGCAGGATAGAGCCCGACCCGGCGGTGCTGCCGGGAGCCGTCGAGGCGCTCGCCAACTGGTCCGGGAGCGTGGACCTCTTCGCCCGGCTCGTCCCCGGGCTTACGGTCGTGCCGGCGGTCGTGAGCGGCGTGATCTCACCCTCCGCCCTCCGCAACCCGCTCGCCCTCGTCCGCAGCGACCCGCGAGACCGCCAGTGGCTCTCGGCAACCCTCCAGATGCTCGTGCCGGCCTTGAGGGACGTGACGACCCGCGTCGAGTTCGGCCCACCCCTCCGCGCCGGCGGCGAGAACCCGATGAGCCGCAGGGCCATCGATGAGGCGCGGCAGATGATCCAGCACGCCGGAGGGCATCGGCGGTGAACCGACCGTCCGCGACTGCCTTCCTCTTCGTGACGGTCTTCGTGGACATGCTCGGCTACGGCTCGTCGTCTCCCTCCTCCCGTTCTACGCCGGCGGCCTCGCGAACGGGGCGCTCTTCGTCGGCATCCTGGGCTCCCTCTACGCCGCGATGCAGTTCTTCGGCGGCCCTTTCCTCTCAGGCCTCTCGGACCGCACGGGACGCCGCCCGGTGCTCGTCGCCTGCCTGCTCGGCGCCTCGCTCGCCTACGCGCTTCTCGGCCTCGCGGAGACCCTCGCCCTCGTCGTCGTTGCCGTCGCACTCGCGGGCGCGGCGGGCGGCACCCAGGCCACGGCCCAGGCCTTTATCGCCGACAGCACCGCGCCGGAAGACCGGGCGAGGGGACTTGGCATCATCGGCGCCGCCTTCGGGCTCGGGCTGATGGCCGGACCGCTGCTCGGCGGCCTCCTCAGCCTCTACTCCCTCCAGGCCCCGGCCCTTGCCGCTTCCGGCCTGGCGCTCGCGAACGCGACCTTCGGCCTCCTCGTCCTGCCGGAGTCACTGCCGGAACGTCGCCGCTCCCGCACGCCGCTCCTGCGTATGGACCCCGTCTCCGGGCTCGTTCAGACGATCCGGATGGGTGGCACGGGCACCCTCCTTCTGGCGGTCCTCCTCCTCAACCTCGCCTTTACCGGGTTCTTTAACTACAAACCCGCCAGAGGTTAGTTTCCGCGCCCGGCTCTGCGCCGACGAGGAGACATGGGTGGAGGTGGAGCTGGCATAGACCCACGCGGTTACTCTCGGGTCTCGGCTTGTGGGGGCAAGCCAGAACGCGGCTCCGGCAGTGCATCGGGGGCTTCGATTCGCACGCCAAGTTCTTTGCCCGCCTCTACGAAGTGGATCGCGCTCGGCATCCCGTTCGAAATAACGAGGACGGAGATAGACGCGCCCACGCCCGAGGACCTGGACGAGCAGGAGAAGTTGAAGACCATGCGCCGCGCTCGTGGAGTGTTCGGCCAGAGCAGAGGAGGTAAACGCCAATGATCGGTTACGAGACGCATAGGGAACGGAGCGAACTGGTGAGGGAGGCCGGTGCCCTGATCCGGGAGGTGGACGACGGCACCAACACGAGCGCCGACTACGAGCTGGTGCGGCTGGCACGGAGGCTCTGCGAGGCCGATAAAGCCAGGCGTAAGCCGGTGGAGGAGGCCATCGCCGCCATCAGCAGGGTCAGGGCCGAGGGCGGCACCCCCGAGGAGCAGGAGGGGGCCGCAGCCCAGCACATGGACGAGCTGCACCGGATCGAGGCCGAGATGGACGGGATCATCACGGACCTCGCAAAGCTGGTCCCGGCGGAGGCGTAGCAATGAGCCGGTGGCACGAGGCCAGGGAGTCGGCCACGGCCACGAAGAACCGCCACGCCGACCGCAGGGCGGACGCTTGGAACCAGATGCTCCGCATCGAGGCTTACATCCCGGAGCTGTGCAGGCAGCGTGACGAGGCCGCCAGGAGGCTGGAGGACCTGACGGACCTCATAGCCGACGAGGAGAGGGAGGCCCGCCGCATCAGGGCCACGATCACCTAGACCAACGACGCCCCACCATCGTCGGGAGCACCGTCCGGGGCCTACGACCCGGACGCCACAGGGGCAGGGTTCGGCGGAGGTAGTGGCCCGCCGAACCCGCCCCGTTTTTGGCTTACCTATGCGGAAAAATACCCGCGCCACCCTGTCGTTCGGGGGCGCTGTTTGATATACTGCATGGTATGCAAAAGGCTACCGGAAGGGAGAGCGAGACGGGCGCGGAGCAGGCAAGGACGTAGCAGGTGAGCCGGGGAGGATGGCCGTCCTCCACCGGCTCTGACCACAGCCACTGAAAGGAGCACTGTGGACACCAGGAGCATAGAGCAGGAAGTCGGGACCCTCAAGGTCAGCGCCATGACGAGGGCGGAGCTGGCGGAGGCCATCCACGAGGACGAGGCCGTGCTTGGCCGCCCGCACACGTCCGGGGAGCGCGGGGCGTTCGTCGCCGGGTTCCTCGGGCTTGAGCGGGACGACGAGTCCTGATGGCCTATGAGGAGCGCGACTGCTGGAAGTGCGAGGACCGGGGCAGGGTGCTCCGGTCCTCGCACCCGATGGAGCGCCCCACCTGGACCGTCTGCGGGCATTGCGGCGGGACGGGTAAGACGCTGGTGTTCCTATACCCGAAGCCCAGGCGGAGGCGGGCGTCTTGAAGCTGTACACGAGCCGTTGGCAGAACCGGGCGTTGGAGACAGCGCCCTTCGTCGCCGTGGGGATCAGCAGGGGCGTGCCGAGGTTCCCAGTTCGCTACCGCTACAGGCGGTTCCCGGACCTCTACCCTGACGGCTGGATGTTCGGCATCGAGGACGGCGCTCGCTTCGAGCGGGCCTACACGCGCAAGCTGGACCGCATCGGCGCAGACAGGATCGGGGCGGCGCTCAAGAAGATCAGCGACGAGGAGGGCGGGGCGGACCTGTGTTTGCTCTGCTACGAGAAGGACCCCGCCGAGTGTCACCGCTCGATGTTCGCCCGCTGGTGGCAGACGCGGACCGGCCAGGCGGTCGAGGAGCTGACGCAAAACTCCGTTCGTCCGCGCAAAGGCCGGGACGCGCAGGGCCTCCAGGAGCCGCTGTTTTGAGGCCCCTACCCATCACACCACCCGCACGCACGGGGGCTGTCACGGGCCGTTCTCGTGCGGAATGCGGGGGTCCTGGGGGTAAAATCAAGGCGGGCATGAAAAAGGGAGCAAGAGCATGACGAACGCGATCATCTACAGCCGCGTCAGCACGCTTGAGCAGGCGCAGAGCGGCTACAGCCTCCGGCAGCAGACCGAGGCCCTGCGGGCGTACTGCGAGGCCGAGGGCTGGCGGATAGTGGACCAGATCGAAGACGGCGGCCACAGCGGGGCGGACCTCGTTCGTCCGGGCCTGGACCGCCTGCGCGACAGGGTGGCCCAGGGCGGTGTCCAGGTGGTGATCGCCCAAGACCGCGACCGCTTCGCCAGGGAGCCCGCGTACCTGTACCTGCTCAAGCAGGAGCTGGCCACCCACGGCTGCCTGATGCGGACGCTGAACGGGCAGGGTGACGACTCGCCGGAGGGAGAGCTGACCGAGGGCATCATCGGCCAGATCGCCAAGTTCGAGCGGGCGAAGCTGACCGAACGCAGCCGCAGGGGCCGCACGCAGAAGGCCCGGCAGGGCAAGGTGCTCAGGGGCAAGAGAGCGCCGTATGGCTTCCGGCACCACGAGTCGGGCGGGGCGCTGGTGGTCCACGAGGGGGAGATGGCGACCGTGGAGAGGATGTTCCGCATGGCCGCCGAGGGTCTGGGGGCACAGGCGATAATGACCCGCCTGAACGCCGAGGGGCTGCCCTCCCCCACCGGGCGGGCGTGGGTGCACCCGACCATACGCCAGATACTCAAGAGCGACCTGTACGTGCCGTACACCCGTGAGGAGCTGGCCGGTATGGTCCCCGCCGAGTCTCTGGCCCGCCTGGAGGGCGACGAGGCCGGGGTGTGGTGGTTCGGCAAGAAGAAGACGACGGTCACGGGCAAGACGCTCTCCGAACCGGACGAGAACGGCGAGCGCCGCGTGAAGGTCCACACCCGCACGGAGATACGGCCCGTGGAGGAGAGGGTGGGCGTCCCGGTCCCGGCCCATCTGCCCAGGCGGCTGGTGGACGAGGCCAGGGCGAGGCTGGCGGCGAACAGGCCGAAGACGCTCAAGCACGAGGCCAGGGAGTGGGAGCTGCGGGGGCTGGTCAGGTGCTCGTGCGGCTGGAAGATGGGCACCCACACCGCCCGCTCCTCCGGCAACGGCAAGACGTACTCGTACTACACCTGCAACGGACGCCGACAGAGAGGCAAGGCTTCGTCCTGCCAACAGAGGGCGGTCCCCGCCGAGGGGCTGGAGCAACGCGTGTGGGAGGCCGTCGAGCGGCTGCTGGGCCGCCCCGAGGTGCTGGTGGCCGCGCTGGACCGCAGGATAGAGCGCGAGAAGAACGCCAACGGCAACCCCGAGCGCGAGGCCGCCGCGTGGGCCAGGCGCATAGAAGACGTGGAGCGCCAGCGCGAACGCGCCCAGGACGCCTACCTCGCCGGGGCGTTCACGGTCGAGGAGCTGACGGCGAAGCTGGCGGTCCTGGACGGGCAGCGCGGCACCGCCGAGAGGGAGCTGGCGGCCTGCCGCAAGCGCGGCGGGAAGGTCACGGAGCTGGAGCTGGCGAGGGATGCCCTGCTCGACCGGCGGCCCCTGATGCTCACCGCCGTGGGGGACGACGAGCGCCGCGCCGAGGCCCCCGAGGAGAAGCGTGAGGTCTACCGGCTGCACCAGCTAGAAGTTAAAATCAGTGAGGACGGAAAGCCGGTCGTGACCGGCCTGTTCGGGGAGCGTCCCCTTTGCGACACGGAAACCCCATCTTCGCCGGCCTCCTGACCAACTTCCCGCTCTTCGCCGGCGCCCGGTTCGGCTGGGAGCCTTCCGAGAACGCCTTCTTCTTCGCCTTCGTTGGCGCGTGCGCCGTGCTGACGCAGGGCCTGCTCGTC
>CADCUW010000200.1 GCA_902805985.1 uncultured Rubrobacteraceae bacterium | reverse complement strand
TCCAGGCCGTTCTGGCCGGCCCGGTCCGGCGCCGGAGACGATTGCGGGTCCGGCCCCGCCGGGTCCCGGCGGTCCCCCGGCGTGCCGGATCTCCTGGGAGGCTCTATCGGATCTTCCCCGAACGGCGCTTCCTCGAACAGCTCCTCGCCAAACGATTGCCCGTCGTCGCCGCCTAAGATACCGGGGTCATCTTCCGCGCCGGAGCCTTCGTCGGCGGGCCCGTCCGTGGTCTCTTCGTCCGTGGTCTCTTCCTCCGTGGTCTCCTCGTCGGTGGTCTCTTCCTCCGGCGGTGGCGGTGGCGGGGGTTTGACGTAGGTGCGGCCGTCGGTCTTGACCTCCAGGGCGAGGTCGGGGCTCGGGGTGTCGAACTCTTGGACCGGGAACTTCTGGGCGGCGCCCTGCATGTAGAGGGACCAGATGTCCAAGGGGTAATTCTCGCCGTTGATCTCCTCGAGCCCGTTTATGTTGACCATCGAGCGCCGCTCGTTCGGGTAGCCGACCCAGACGCTCGTCGAGAGCTGCGGGACGAAGCCGACGAACCACGCGTCGATGAACTCGTTGCTCGTCCCGGTCTTGCCGGCCGCAGGACGGCCTATCTCGGCGTCGAGGTCGTGGTAGTAGCTGGCCGTGCCGTCCTCCACCACCCCGCGTAAAGATTCCGTGACGACCGCCGCCTCGTCGCGGCTGAGGGCCTCCTCCCCCACCAGGCGGTGCTCCTCGACCGTCTCCTCCTCGCCGTTCTCCTCGCGGGTGACCTTCTGGACCAGGTACGGCTCCATGTGGGTGCCGGCGTTGGCGAAGGTCGAGTAGGCCGAGGCCATCTCCAAGGGTGTCACCCCGATCCGGAGTCCCCCGATGGCGGTCGACGGGTAGGCGTCTACCTCGCTCTCTATGCCAAGCTCGTGCGCCATGTCCACCACCCTCTGCAGGCCGAGATCTAGCGCGAGCTGCACGAATACGGTGTTGTCCGAGTCGGCCATGGCCTTCTCAAGCGTGATGGGTCCCCGCTCTATAAAGTCGTAGTTGTCCACGACGTAGGGGTCTTCTCCCCCACCCATCGGAACCTCCAGGTGCTCGGAGACGTACATCGTCTCGGGCGAGAGGCCCTGGTCGATGGCCTCGGCGTAGACGAAGGGCTTGAACGCGCTGCCTGACTGGCGGTGGGCCTCGGTCGCCAGGTTGAACTTGACCTGCCTGAAGTCCGAGCCGCCGACCATCGCCCTGACGGCGCCCGTCCCCGGG
>CADCUW010000199.1 GCA_902805985.1 uncultured Rubrobacteraceae bacterium | reverse complement strand
GGGAGACGACTTTCTCGGACGCCGGGGTTGTCCTCCCGGAGGGCGCAAAAACCGCCGAAGAAGGTTACTACGTCGTCATCTTCTCGGAGGGGGTCCCGGAGGGCACGGCCAGGGAGGCGATCCGCGACGTGTCCCTGAAGACGTACCGAACCCTGGCGCCTGCCGAGTCCGAGGGTGATGGGTGAAGATCAGGACCCCCTGAACGAAGCGATAAGCTCTCCGCAAGAACGTAGTGGGCACTTTGAATACGACGAACGGGGAGTGGGCGGTGCTGCGATGCTAGTCTCAAACCAGCGACCTCTGCCGTGTGAAAGCGAAGCTTGCTCGTTTACCACCGTTCGCCGGTATCCGATTTCGGCATTCCCTAGCCAAATACTTCGATAAGCTCGCCGTGGGCTTTCGCCACCGTTCGCCCCGGTTGTCGTCAAACTGTCGTCAGACCATGGCTTGCGTAGCGCACCCAGCGCTTGCCCAGATCTTTACTCATCGGGCTTGTGGGCTAGGGTTGGCTCGCACTCAGTAGGAAGGTCCGGGTGGTCACTAAGCAGGGGCGGCGCGGGAGAGGCGATCGGAAGGAGGCTCCTCCGCCCTAGAAGGTCGAGGTTCTTGGAATTTTGGGTGGTTGGAAGTCCGACTGGCCGAAGAAGCTACCCAGCATGCCATCGCTACTTTTGTGCGACGCCGCCTTAAGCTCGGTAGGCATTATCCTAGATAAAATACGACGCCGTCGCAGCCACTAGGGTGCACGCCTTCGTCGGCGAGGAAGTCGATGCGCTCGACAAACTCTGAAGTGGTGTGGGCTAAGCATCTGACTACCTGTGGAGGTGTGCTTTGGGCCTCCTCGAACTCCGAGTGTTCACGGCTCGGACTGTAGCGGGGCAGACCGCGGCCACAAGCGCGTAGAACTGATCTTGGTGTAAAGAGGGGTATGCTGTAGCTCGCTGCGCACAAGAGCCTGTCGTATGGTCTGTGCCCTCGAGCTGTGGGTTTACCGTGTTAGCGCGCAGGACTCGTTGCAGCAGAGTGACGGCTTCTTCCTTCAGGACCACTTTCGTTTTCATCTCCGTACACGATCTCGCCGTTTATCATGGTCAGCGTCGGCTCCATCGAGAGTATCTCCTCAGGCGAGGCGGAGAGGATAGAGCCGTCGAGTGCGACCAGGTCTGCGAGCTTGCCGACCTCAATGCTCCCTTTTCTGTCTTCCTCGAAGCTCGCGTAGGCGCCGTTGATCGTGAAGGAGCGGAT
>CADCUW010000198.1 GCA_902805985.1 uncultured Rubrobacteraceae bacterium | reverse complement strand
CCTGCAAAACAGGGATCACGCCGCCGGGGCGCACCAGATGCTCCCGCGTCTGCGGTAACCCGCCTCGCGCAGTTGCCACTCGTGTCGGCTTGTCTGCGCCCGGACCTCTCCCAGGCCCAGGTCGCGCGCCGTCGTCGTCGCCCGCGAGTACAACTCCATGGCCAAGGAATGCTCATCGGCCCACGGGTCGGTGATCAGCAGCCCCAGGTAGAGCCGCTCAGTACCCGCCCGGAAGCGGATGGCCGCCGTAATCACCCCGCCCTCCTCAACGACGATGAACCGCTCCTCGAAGGCCACCCACCTGGGCATCCCGTTCAGCTCCATGAGGTGCCCGATCCTTGGCGCATCCAGGGCGGTGCCGGGACGCACCGCTAACGGCCGGCCGCGGGCGGTCCAGCCGGCCTCCGGGCTCGCGGGGAGGTCTGGCCTGTAATCCTTCCGCCCGCGTCGCAACCCTCTGGCCAGCCGTTCTTGCTCTGCCTCCCGCAGTAGCTCCCGGTGACGCCCTTCAAAGAGACCAGACCAGAAATCCGCCAGACCACCCATTCCGCGCACCTCTCCCTCCGTCCGCGCCGCGAACGGTCAACCGTTTGTCCATCGGTGGGTGCCGCCGCCTCGCGCCGACAGTCGTCCCGCCCAGGAACCCAGTGTGGAGTTCGGACATAAGGATCGCTTTGGAAGGAGATTTGTTTCTTCAAAGAAGGCCACGGCCCACTGTAGCTTGGCACTCAGCTTGCCGGGAGCGGGTAGAGGTCTTCTTGCCTCGCACCACGAAGGGCCCTCTCGGCAACTTTCCTGCTGGCAATCCTCTTAAGAAGGCCCGTCGGAGGAGGTGACGGTCCGGCCCTTGGAGACCGAAAGAGTGGATGACGAGACGCCGCCGTTCGAGTAGATGAACCTCGCCGTGCTCTCGCTCCCGGCGATCTGTTGCTCGGAGCGCACGCCCGCCCCGTCGGTGAGGACGATGCCCAGGGTACCCTCGTCCTTGGAGCGTAGCTCACACTCGAGCCCCTCGCCCCGGGGCTCGAATGCATAGCGTTCCGGGGTCCTACCTTCCAGGCTTCTCTCCGTTCCCCCTACCGAACATGCGCCGGTGAAGCGGGCACCCCAGTCCCCCGTTACCTTCAGCGTGACCTTTTGGGAGCGGCTTTCGCTCGCGATACCCTCCCTGCTGCCGGCTATCGCCACGCTGCCCGCGTCCGCCCGGGCCTCCCCAACCTGCGCCCCGGCTTTGCCCGTGCCTGC
>CADCUW010000197.1:3144-6698 GCA_902805985.1 uncultured Rubrobacteraceae bacterium | reverse complement strand
ATCGAGTGCAAGCGCGACAACGACGAGATAAACAACTTCAACATCTCGGTCGCCATCACCGACGAGTTCATGGAGGCCGTTCGTACCGATTCGGACTTCGCGCTCAAGAACCCCAGAAACGGCGAGGTCGTCAAGACCGTCAAGGCCAAGGAGCTCTTCCGCAAGATCGTCGAGGGCGCGCACCGCAACGGCGAGCCGGGCGTGGTCTTCATAGACGCCATCAACGCCGACAACCCCACGCCGCAGTTTCCCATAGAAGCCACGAATCCTTGCAGCGAGGCCCACCTCCCCGCCTACGATTCGTGCAACCTCGGCTCCATCAACCTAGAGCGGTTTGTTCTCACCGCCGCCGAAGCCGAAGAGAGGATCGCCCACAACGGCAACGGCGCCGGACCCCGCGAGCCGAAGACCACGCCCTGCGTCGACTGGACGGCGCTCCGCAAGACCGTCCGCACCGCCGTGCGCTTTCTGGACAACGTCATAGAGGTCAACGACTATCCCCTGCCCGAGATCGCGCGGATGAGCAAGGGCAACCGCAGGATCGGCCTCGGCGTGATGGGCTTCGCCGACGCGCTCGTCAGGCTCGGCGTCCCCTACGACTCCGATAGGGCGCTGGACCTCGCGAACTCCATCATGGAGTTCATAGACCGCCATGCCTGGGAGGCCTCCCGCGACCTGGCCGAGGAGCGGGGGGTCTTCGACAACTGGAAGGGCTCCGTCCACGCCACCCGCGACGGCCGCCGCGTCCGCAACGCCACCGTGACGACCATCGCCCCCACCGGCACGATCTCCATGATCGCCGGCTGCTCGGGCGGCATCGAGCCCTTGTTCGCGGTGGCCTTCATGCGCCGCCAGGCCGGGATGGAGATGCCCGACGTCAACCCCGAGTTCGTCCGGGTAGCCAAGGACCGCGGCTTCTACTCCGAGGACCTTATGCGATCGGTCGCCGAGGCGGGCGGCGTGCGCGACATCGAGGAGGTCCCGGACGACCTGCGCAGCGTGTGGGTCACGAGCCAGGAGATCTCCCCCGAGCACCACGTCAGGATGCAGGCGGCGTTCCAGAAGCACACCTCGATGGGGATAAGCAAGACCATCAACCTGCCGAACGACGCCTCCCTCGAGGACGTCGCCGACGCTTACACCCTCGCCTACGAAACAGGCTGCAAGGGCGTCGCCGTCTACCGCGACGGCTCGCGCGACGCCCAGGTCCTCTCGACGGGGAGCTCCCCCACCGGCAAGACGGAGAAGAAGCCCGAAGGCGAAGCCAAAGAGCGCGCCGCCCAGACCCCCCGACCCGCCAACCCGGCTCCCGGGTCCTCGCTGGCCGAGGCCCGCAACGGCCGCCCGAACAACCTCGACGGTACCACCAAGAAGCTGACGACCGGCCACGGCCCCATGTACGTGACCATGAACGACGACGAGTTCGGCGCGCGGGAGACGTTCGTGATCCTCGGCAAGCCCGGCGGCACCGCCGCCGCCTTCGCCGACGCTTTGGGCCGCACGATCTCCCTGGCGCTTACCCACGGCGCCTCCCCCGCCGACGTGGTCCACCAGCTGCGCGGCATCCAGGACGGCCACCCGGCCGGCGTCGGACCCAACGCCGTCCTCTCCGTCCCCGACGGCGTGGCGAAGGCTATGGCCGAGCACTACCTCAAGGCAGAGGACGGCGCGTCCGCGGGGCAGCTCGCCCTGCCGGTCGCGGCCGCCTGCCCCGACTGCAGCGCGGCCCTCAGCCGGGAAGAGGGTTGCGTGGTCTGCCACTCCTGCGGCTACTCGAAGTGCTCGTGACGAGCCCGCCAGAGGGTCCTCTCGCCGCACCGGACGACCATCATCACGGAAGGAGCGCCTGACATGAGTTGGCCCAGAAGAACGAGGGACGACCGGGAGCCGGAGACGCTGCGGATGCCCCGCTCGGAGGACCGCTACCCGCCCCCGCACGCCGACCCCCGCGCCCACCCGCAGGAGCGCCGCGAGCGCAGGGACTCCTACTGGACGTTCCTGGTCTTGGGCCTCGCGGCGCCGTTCGGGCTCGCGGTGTTCGTGTACCCTCTCGCCTGGTACCCCGTCTGGTACGTCGTGCTGCCCGTGGCGGGTTTTATCGGGCGCCTGCTCGGCCCGTCCGCGCCGGCGCCCCCGCCGCCCGGAGGCCCGATGCCCTGGGACCTCGGGCCTCTCCTCTCCCCGCAGGTCGCGCTCACGTGGGCGCTCGCGCTCGCCGCCGCGTGGTTCGTGCTCTCCCGCTTCGCCGGTCGCAGGAGCCGCACCTACCAGGACTCTCCGGCCAGGCGGGGCTTCCGCGCGGGGCTGCGCACGGCCCTCTTCGCGGGCGTCCTCATCACGATCCTCTGGGCGAACCGGATACTCGCAGGCTAGTCGTCCCGCAGCCATGACGGGCCCCCTACCCCGGGTCTCCCCGACACCCGCCGCCAACGCACCGCCAACACGCACGCGGCCCCGCGCTTCCGACGATCGACCTGCGCGGGGGTCCGCCCGCCGGGCGACGGACCCCCGCCGGCAGGCCGGCGATGTCTCCCCCGAGGAGGTCGCATGACCGAGGAACCGCGAAAGGCCACCTTCGACTTCCGCGCCTTCGCGGAGGGCGTGCTGGAGATCCCCGAGCCCACCCAGGAGGACCTCCAGCGCGCCCGCGCCGCCGGCGCGTTCCTGCGGGCCATAGCTGGCACCGGCGGCCCACCGATCGACGCCCGCTACCTGATGCGCCTCCCCTCCGGGATTTTCGCGTACGCCGAGGGCATACTCTCTGGCGAAGCCGCGGACGCCGCCAGCCAGGCGGAGGCCCAGGAGGCGAACCCCGACGGCTGGGAGAACCTCCGATCGGCGTTCTCCGATCTCGGTCCCGTCACGGATCCGAGCATCGCCTCCGCGTTCATCTAACCCGCCGGACCCGCGCAGCCCGCGTCCCGGTCCAGGAGTCATCCGAAAGGGGGCGCTACGTGTTCGACGAGACCCTCGAGGAGCACGTCCGCTCCGGGCTCTTCCACCTGGCGTTCGGCCGCGAGATGCTGCTGCGCACGGGCAGCGTCCGCGCCTTTGAACGGTACGGATGGGCCTGGGGCGACGAGGCCTACACCGGCGAGCCCGAAGCGGACCTCATGGAGGGAAACCTGAAAACGCTCTTCCAGATGACCGAGCCTCGCCTGTCGGCGGACGTCCTCGCCCTCGACTACCTCAACGAGGCTTGGGACCAGTGGTGGCGCGCGGTCCTGTACCCGGACGGCCGCCGCGCTGAGGGCGCCCGCGAGCTCGGCGTCCGCGAAGAGGACTTCGGGTACGCCTTCATCGTCTCTTCCGCCGACGCGGCCCTCCTGGAGCGCTACCGCCGGGGCCTCGAGCGCAGGTCCCCAGCCCTGCGCTTCTTCGTCCACGACCCCGAACCGCCCACGCCCCGGACGGGGCAACCCTCCCCCTCCGATCCCGGGCCGGAGGTACGTAACTTCATGCTTCTCCTGGATGCCTGGAGCGGGGACCCGATGACCGCTATCTACAACATCGCCCGCAACCTGGTCGCCGTGTGGGAGACCGAGC
The DNA here is from genome assembly GCA_902805985.1 of uncultured Rubrobacteraceae bacterium. Classification (GTDB taxonomy): domain Bacteria; phylum Actinomycetota; class Rubrobacteria; order Rubrobacterales; family Rubrobacteraceae; genus Rubrobacter_D. The sequence continues at coordinate 3,152 of CADCUW010000197.1, read as the reverse complement.
GCGCCCGC
>CADCUW010000197.1:0-3044 GCA_902805985.1 uncultured Rubrobacteraceae bacterium | reverse complement strand
CTCCGATCCCGGGCCGGAGGTACGTAACTTCATGCTTCTCCTGGATGCCTGGAGCGGGGACCCGATGACCGCTATCTACAACATCGCCCGCAACCTGGTCGCCGTGTGGGAGACCGAGCGCGCCCGCACCGTCGCCGCCCCCGTGCGCCGCCCGCGGACGACCTTCACCCGCCGCACCACCTTCGGTCGCTAGAGACGTTCCTCCGGTCGTCCTCGGCCCGGCCTTTGCAGTCGCATCTGCCACCGCAATCCTCCAGAAAGGAGCAACCCGTGAGCCTCGACGCCGTCGTGGACCGACTGATCGTGGAGACCGCGCAAGAGAACGGCGACGATCCGCACGACCTCGAGGGCGTCGCGCTCCTCGTCCCCGCCTCGGGCATGCCGCGGGCGAAGGTGCTCAAGGCCGGCGTCGAGGTCCCCAAGACCGTGTCCCTCCTGCAACTCCTCCAACTCCTCGACCGCTCGACCGTCCTCGATGCGCTGCGTCTGCCACCCCACCGCACGAGCCACGCGCCTCCCCTGCCGCCGCGTACCATGCTCTTCTCCACGATCGACTTCCCCGAGGACGTCGAGCACGTCCTCACCGCCTGGATGCCCCCGGCCCGCTACCCTTTCACGCTGCAGGACGAGAACGCCACCACGACCCACATGGTCCCGATGCCCCCGATCGTCTACCGCGCCCACCTCCGCGCCGGCGACGGCCGCCTCAAGAGCCTCTGCCTCACCCTGGCCCCCGAGCTGCGCGAGGAGGACCCTCCGGACGCCAAGCTAAAGACGCCGCTCTACCGCTACCCCTTCAGCAACGTCTTCGGCGAGTACGGCGGCGTGCTGGAGGTCGCCTGCTGGCCCACCATCGAAAAGGAGCAAATGGCGCTCGCCGAGTTGCCGCGCAAGGCAGTCCACGCGTTCCTCTCGATCCCGAACACCGCCCACCTCTACGGTGCCGGGACCTCCCACAACGCGCCGCACCACGACTACCGCGCCCTCGTCGAGGACGTCGAGGCCGGCGGGCTAAACCCCGACTGGCTCATACCGGCCCGGCTCGACGTTGCCGGCCTCCACCACCAACAGCGCAAGGAAGGAGTCGCCTGAGACATGAGCGACCACGCCCAACAGGCCGGCTTGTTCTCCATGATGGGGACGGCCGACGCCCAGCTGAAGAACAAGAAGCCCGCCGCGGGCCAGGCCCAGACGCAGCCCCAGGCCCAGAAGAAGGGCAAGGGGCCGAAGACCTTCCCGAAGATAAGCGTCTACTACGCCGGCAACACCATAGACCTCCCCCGCTCCGGCATGACCCAGGACGAGGTCCACGCCTTCCTCGAGCAGGACTACCGCGAGCTCGCCAAGGAGCACTCGGAGCTCATCCACGACGAGAAGCGCGGGCTCCTGATCGCCTACGTGAAGGGCCACAAGAAGGGCGCCTCGGCCGCGGCCTTCCTGGAGGATGCCGTCCCCCTCACCGTGCTGCCCGAGCCGCCCGAGCCGCACTCCCCGCAGAGGCGCCTCTTCCACGTGCTCGCCGACGACGGCGTCTACGAGGGCCGGCGCACCCAGGTCGGCACCTTCGCCGCCCGCGTCCCCTCCCCATTGCGCGCCGAGAGCGGCTTCGAGCTCTCCGTCGCGAAGCCGCCGGCCGCGCTCCTCGCCGAGATAGTCTCCGCCTTCAGGGCGTCGCCCCGCGTGGAGCGTCTGGCGAACGTGCTGTACCGGGGCGGCGGTCGCCTTGGCGACGGCCACGGCTCCTACGAGGTCCACTGGCCGGACCAGGACGGCACCCCCGTCTCCGTCGAGGCCCCCGGCCTCGTGGAGACCGACGAGACCTTCACCGTCGTCCAGATCCACAGCCACGGCCACCTCCCGGCCTACTTCTCCGACCAAGACGACGACGACGAGGCCAGGACCGGGCTCTTCGGCGTCGTCGGTCGCTGCCACGAGGGGATACCCGAGATGGTCTTCCGGTTCTCTGTGAACGGGCTCTACGGGTTCGCCTCCGCCGCGGAGATCTTCGCCGAGTCCCGCCGCGGGGAGCTCGCGGCCATCTCGCGCGACCTGCGCCCCGACCGGGACGCGAACCGAAAGGAAGGCATCCGATGGGCCAGCCCACGCCGCTGAAGCTCTTCGACCCCGAGAGACTGGCCCGGATCGTCGTCGTCGGCGCCGGCGGGACGGGCTCCTACGTCGTCGGCCAGCTCTGCGCGCTCCTCAACGGCCTCAAAGCCCGCGGGCGGGGCGTCCCGGCGCTCCTCATCGTCGATGGTGACACCGTAGAGCAGAAGAACCTCGTGCGTCAGTCGTTCCTGGAGGTCGATGTCGGCCGCAACAAGGCCTCCGTCCTCGCGGAGCGCTACGCCAGGGCGTACGGCCTCGCCGTGGGCGCGCACCCCCGCTACCTGGACTCGGCGGTCGAACTCGACCGTCTCGCCAGCCCCATCTCGGGCTTCGGCTACGCCTACTCCGTCTTCGTCGGTTGCGTGGACAACGCCGCCACGCGCAGGCTCCTCCACGAGGGCTTGCAGGAGCGTTACAAGAACGTCGTCTACATAGACGCCGGCAACGAGGCCGTCGCGCTGCCGGAGGACCCCGAACACGCCGACCGATACCGCCTGGCCCGCGCCCGGGACTCCGGCTGGTCGGGGCAGGTCATCGCCGGCGTCCGCGCCGGGGGCGCCAACCACGTCCCCTTCCCCGCCGAGGTGATCCCCGGCCTCATCGAAGGCGGCGACGACCTCCCGACAAACGACGCCGCCTGCGGCGAGGTAGCCGCTTCCGAGCCCCAGCGCCACCTCACGAACCACTTCGCGGCCGTCGCGGTCATGGGCTTTCTCAACCACCTCGTCAGCGAGGGCTCTCTGGTCAACTGCCGGACCTTCTTCGACGCCAGGAGCGGCTACATGAGGAGCGATCCCGCCTCGGCGGCCCTCCTGGAGATGGGACTACCCGCCTGATCCCAACCAGCGCCGCCCTCACATCCCCGCCCCCGCCCCGAGCCACCGTCCCTCCCTCAGACCCGCCCCCTACCTGGCCTCCTCCAACATCTCGTAGGG
>CADCUW010000196.1:2121-6709 GCA_902805985.1 uncultured Rubrobacteraceae bacterium | reverse complement strand
GCGGAGAAGCTCGTCGGGAAGTCTTCGTCGATCATCATGGCGCCCTTCATCTGCGCGTACGGAAGCCCCAGAGGTCCGCCCTCTATCGTCTCGAGGAACTTCTGGGGGTCCACGCCGGTCGCGCGGGCGAACGAGATCGTCTCGGCCAGGACACCCAGCAGGCCCACGATCCAGTTGTTCACGACGAGCTTGAGGCGGCTGCCCTCCCCCGCCTCACCGAGCCACACCGTCTTGCTCCCGACGGCCCCGAAGACGGGTTCGCACTTCTCCCGCACCTCCTCAGGCCCCGAGGCAAGCACAACCAACTGCCCCTGCTCGGCGGGCGCCTTCGTCCCCAGCACCGGAGCGTCCACGTAGGCGACACCGTTCTCGTCGGCTAGGCGGGCCAGCCTCTCATTGCCCCCCTCCCCCACCGTGCTCATCTGGAGCCACACGGCACCCTCGGACAGCGCCGAAAGCGCGCCATCACCCACGACCTCCTCTATGACGTCCGCGTCGGGCAACATGGTCAGCAAGAAGTTCGCGCCGTTGGCGGCCTGTGCGGGGTCTTCGGCGACCGTCGCGCCGTCCCCGGCGAGCGGCTCCGCCTTCTCCGCCGAGCGGTTCCAGGCCCGGACTTCCATGCCGGCTCCTATGAGATTTCGCGCCATCGCGGCGCCCATGATGCCGGTCCCCAGCAGGGCCACCTTCGCGTCCTCGGCCATCCGTCCTCCTCCACGTCTCCGATGCGGCCGGGATTACCATAACCCACCGGCGCGCGACCGTGGGGTGAGGCGCCCCACAGCCGGTGGCGGGGGCCGGCGCTAGAATGCTGGCATGGCGAAGTCTCCCGACCCCGCGCTGGAAGCGAAGAACGTCTCCCGCCGCTACAAGAGCAGCGGTCGCGGCGTGGAAGGGGTCAGCTTCTCCGTGGCGCCTGGCGAGGTCTTCGGGCTCGTTGGGCCAAACGGCTCGGGCAAGAGCACGCTGTTGCGCGTCCTCTCCACGGCCATCGAGCCCGACGGCGGCACCTTCTTCGTGGCGGGCGCGGACGGCCTCAGGGAGAAGCGAAAAGCACGGGCGCGGATGGGCCTGATGGTTGACCGCCCGACGCACTACGGAGACCTCACCGGAAGGGAGAACGCGTACTTCTTCGCCCGGGCCTACGGGGTCGAGGAGTCGAAGGCCGAGGCCATCGTCTCCGAGCTCCTAGACTTCTTCGACCTCTCAGAGTACGCGGACGATAGGGTCAAGACGTACTCCTACGGGATGGGCAAGAAGCTCGCGCTCGCGGAGGCCCTGGCGCACCGTCCGGAAGTATTGCTCCTCGACGAGCCATCGCTCGGCCTCGACTACACCTCGCAGCTCGCGTTTCAGCGCAAGATCCGGGAGCTCTCGGAGGCTGGCGTGGCCGTGGTGCTCGCGAGCAACCAGGTGGACGAGGTCGAGGCGCTGTGCGACCGGGTGGCCTTCCTGTACAGGGGCAAGGTGGTCGCGCAGGACACGCCGGAGGCCCTGATCTCCTCGGTCGAGGGAGTCCGCAGGGTCGTGGCGACGCTGCGCAACCCGGTCGAGTACGGCCCCGTGGAGCGGGTGGAGGGCGTCGGACGCGTCGTGCCGGAAGGCCGGAACCTGGTGGTTCACTGCGACGAGCGGCCCGGCATCGTCGCGGACGTGGTGGCGGGCCTGGTCGACTCCGGCGGGGACATCGTGAGCCTGTCTGTCGAGCGGCCCAATTTGGAGGACGTGTTCGTGAAGCTCACGGGGGAGGCGTTGCGGCGTGAGGATTAGCCCTCCGGACACCTACTGGAAGAAGGACATAGCGCTCTTTTTCGGCAAGAGGTTCGCGCTCGCCATAAAGATGCTGTACCCGCTCGCGATCATCGGCCCCGTCGCCGCCAGCGACATCCCGGCCCAGTACGCCGCCGCCGTCATAGGCATCGTCGCCGTTATGGCCGGAACTTTCGGCGCCGGCGAGAGCCTGACCTCGGACCTGAACGACGGCATCCTGGTCCGCGTCTCGCTCACCCCCATCTCCCCCTACCGCATCGTCTTCGAGGTCCTCGCCGTCAACGCCGTCCTCGACTTTTTGCAACTGCTGCCGGCGCTCCTCGTCGTCTTCCTCCTGCACCCGGTGCCCTTGGTCTGGGTTCTCGCCGCGTGCGTGGCGCTGTTCGGGACGCTCGTGGCGGCGAACTGCATCGGGATCTTTATAGCCAACTTCACCTCCTCCCCGGCGGACGTGCTGCTCTACGCGACGGCCATCTTGTTCCCCCTGATCTACGTCTCAGGCTTCTTCCGCAACCAGAGCCCCGAAGGCATAATGCTGACCCTTCGCGGCTTCGTCCCCTTCGCCTACGCCAACGACGCCCTGAAGACCGTCTTCGGCCTGGCGACGGAGACCGTTCCGGTCGAGGCTATCGTCTACCCGGTCCTCATCTGCGCCGTCATGGCCCTCGCCGTCTGCCTCACCGCGCCGCACCTGCTACGTTCACGCCTCTGAGGAACCCATCCTCGCGCGTGGCACTTCACGCATAGCAACAAATGTCGCATAATCCGGCCCACGGCCCATGGCCGGCCGCTTCTCTGCCTCGTCTCGGTGGCCCTGGCGGTACTGCTGCCGGACTGCGCCTCGGCGTGCATGTGCGCGATCGAGGGCGGTCCGAAAGAGAGGGCTGGGAAGGCGATAGCCGGCTCGGATGCCGTGTTCTCCGGGGAGGTCGTTGAACTCGAGAAGGCACCGCCCGATACCCAGATGGTCGAAGGCACGATGATAACCATCACAGGCGGAGGCGGGAGAGAGACAACGGCCACCCTGCGAGCCTCCGAGGTGTGGAAGGGCCCGAAGCAGCAGACCGTTCGGTTCACCACGCCGGTCGCCGATGGCATAAGCTGCGCGCACCCGTTCAAAGAGGGGCGAGAGTACCCGGTATACGCCAATGGGGATCAGGACCTCAGGGTCGGCGGCTGCAGCGAGACCAAAACGCTCTCCGACGCGGACGTGGACCTCGCCTTGCTCGCGAGCGGCGCGGCATTGGAGGAGGAGGGCGTCCTCTCCGACACCTCAGGGGGCATCTCGGTCCGTGCCACGGCCCTTCTGGCGGGGCTCGTTATGGCGGGGTCGCTCTTGCTCGCGGCGCGGCTCCTGCGCGCCCGTTAGCGCGGCCTCCTTCACCCGCTCCAATACGGTTTTCCGTTGTGCTAGGATGCCACCTATCTCGTCAAAGCCTTAGGGAAGGGCAGGAGGGATCATGGGGAATAGCATTCGTCGTTACGGTATCTGGCTGGGCATTGCCCTCGTCGGGGCGATCTGCTGGGGGGTCCTCGCGCTCTCGCGGGGTGAGACGGTAAACGCCGGGTGGCTGCTCTTCGCCGCCATCGCATCCTACGCCATCGCCTACAGGTTCTACGCCCGCTTTATCCAGAAGAAGGTCCTGGAGACAGACGACTCGAGGGCCACGCCGGCCGAGCGGCTCAACAACGGCCGCGACTTCGAGCCGATGGACCGGCGGGTCCTCTTCGGGCACCACTTCGCGGCGATAGCGGGGGCGGGTCCCCTCGTTGGCCCCGTGCTCGCGGCGCAGATGGGGTTCTTGCCCGGGACCATCTGGATCATCGTCGGCGTTATCCTCGCCGGCGCCGTGCAGGACATGACGACGCTCTTCTTCTCCATGCGGCGCGACGGGAAGACCCTCGGGCAGATGGCGCGCGAGGAGATAGGGCCCGTCGGCGGCGTGGCCGCGCTGATCGCGGTACTTTCGATCATGGTCATCCTGCTCGCCGTGCTCGCGCTCGTTGTGGTGCTGGCGCTGGCCGAGTCGCCGTGGGGGTCTTTCTCCATAGCGATGACCCTGCCCATAGCGTTGCTTATGGGCGTCTACCTGCGGTTCATTCGCCCGGGACGGGTTTTGGAAGTATCCATCATCGGGGTTGGGCTGCTCTTCCTGGCGATCATCGGTGGGGGTTGGATCGCGGAGTCGAGCCCCTACGCCGACTTCTGGACGTTCAGCCCGAACCAGATCGTCTTCGCACTCATCGCCTACGGCTTTATTGCGAGCGTGCTTCCGGTCTGGGTGCTCCTGGCCCCAAGGGACTACCTCTCCACGTTCATGAAAATAGGTACCATCCTGCTCCTCGCGGTCGGCATCGCCTTCACCCTCCCTTCCATCCAGATGCCAAAAGCAACGGAGTTCGCCTTCAACGGGCAAGGTCCGGTCTTCGCTGGGCCGCTCTTCCCGTTCGTCTTTATAACGATAGCCTGCGGTGCGTTATCCGGGTTCCACGCGCTCGTGGCCTCCGGCACGACGCCGAAGCTGATCCAGAAAGAGAGCCAGGTCCGGTTTATCGGGTACGGGGCGATGCTCATGGAGTCGTTCGTGGCGATCATGGCGCTTATCGCCGCGACCACGCTCGACCCCGGCGTCTACTTCGCCATGAACGCCCCCGCCACCGTGCTCGGTGACACCGTCCAGTCGGCCTCCCAGGCGGTCAACGGGTTCGGGTTCCAGGTAAGCCCGGAGACGCTCCAGAACACGGCAGACGCCGTCGGCGAGGAGAGCATCATCGGCAGGACCGGCGGCGCGCCGACGCTCGCGGTCGGGATGAGCGC
>CADCUW010000196.1:0-2111 GCA_902805985.1 uncultured Rubrobacteraceae bacterium | reverse complement strand
TTCAGGCGTTCTGGTACCACTTCGCGATCATGTTCGAGGCGTTGTTCATCCTGACCACGGTAGACGCCGGAACGCGAGTCGGTCGGTTCATGATCCAGGACATGATCGGCAACGTCTACCGCCCCTTCGCAAACCCCTCGTGGCTTCCGGGGAACCTGATCTCCAGCGCCCTCATCGTCGGTGCCTGGGGCTACTTCCTCTACGCCGGCGTAAACGACCCCCTGGGCGGCATCAACCAGCTCTTCCCCCTCTTCGGCATCGCCAACCAGCTCCTGGCGGCGGTCGCCCTCACCGTCGGCACGACCATCCTGATAAAGATGGGCAAGCTCCGCTACGCCTGGGTGACCGCGCTGCCGCTTTTGTGGGACGCCTCGGTGACGCTCACGGCGAGCTGGATGAAGATCTTCTCCCCCGAACCGACGCTCGGCTTCTTCGCCCAGAGGGCGGCAGCCCAGGATGCCCTCGCCAACGGCGAGCTCTACGGCACCGCCCAGAGCGCCGACGACGTGCGCCAGATCATCACGAACTCGACGGTGGACGGCGTACTCTCGATCCTCTTCGCGCTCCTGATCATCATCATCCTCGTGGATGCCATCCGCGTCTGGTTCGGCATCATCCGCGGCGGCCGGCGCCCGGAGTTGAGCGAGGCCCCCTGGGAAGAGTCCCATCTGGACTCCGAGGGCCAGCCCGTGGACGAGCGCGAGCCTGTCGGAACGGGGAGCTAGAATAGGACCTGATGAACCCGCTACGCGCCATCTGGGAGTACTTGAAGGAGATCTCGGGCGAGAACGCCTACGACAAGTACCTCGTCGTCCACTCGGCCACCCACCCGGGACGCCGTCCCATGAACCGCGACGAGTTCTACCGCTGGCGCCAGAACGAGAAGTACAACAACCCCGGCAGCCGCTGCCCCTGATGACGCCTCGCGGTCCGGTCGGACCGCAAGGCGGCTCTCAGCGATCAGCTCCCGGCCCTCAGCCTCCGGCTGCCGGCGCGCCGCACTGGCCCCAAGGGCCTCCCCGTTGCCAGCAGGAACCGGCAAAGACCGCGCAAACAGCCGGCTCTCTCAAGACGGACACACGTCGGCGTGCGGGCTAAGAGCTGGCTGCTGAAACCTACTGCTGTCTCTCACCCAGCTCTTTGTCGAGCATGAGCAGGGCGGCGGTGTCTTCGCCGGCCATGCGGAGACGTTCGACGATCTCGGTGGCAGACTTCTCCTCCTCGACCTGCTCTGAGACAAACCAGTTGAGGAAGACCTGGGCGGGGTAGTCGTGTTCGGAGACCGCAAGGTCGTAGAGGTCGTGGATAAACCTCGTCACGCGCTTCTCGTGTTCGAGGGCCTGCTCGAAGGTGTCGAGCGGCGAGCGGAACCCGTAGGAAGGCTCCTCGATGGCCGGCAGGCGGGCCGATTCGCCGCGGTCGAGCAGGAAGTCGAAGAACTTCAGGGCGTGGACCTGTTCTTCCGAGGCCTGGGCCCGCATCCAGCGGGCAAATCCGGTGAGGTTGGCCGCCTCGAAGGAGCCGGACATCGAGAGGTACAGGTAGGCGGCGGAGAACTCGTGCCCGATCTGCTCCTCCATCGCCTCCCTGACCGCGCCCTTCATCGGCGTCTGCGCCACCTCGCTCACGGCGCTCCTTTCCCCGTTTGTTACAAAGACGACTTTTATCATAGTGCCGGCGCGCGCGACCCGCAAGCTGGAGGCGGGGGGCTCCACGCCGTGCGCCGCCGGGCCTGCCGGGGGACGGCCGGGAGATCGCGCGATGCTCGTGGGTTTTCCTATGGGTTTAGCGTCCCGTACTTCTCGGCGATGATGCAGAGGTCCACCGGCACGGCGAGGACCGAGGCGAAATACATGGCCAGCGACTCGTCCGGGGCGGGAACCCGGGCCCGAAACCTCTCTACCCGCTCCTCTTGAGCTTGCCGGTCTTCTTCGCGTAGCGCTCGCCGAGGTGGAAGACGAAGAGGCCGAGCGGCACGAAGACCACGCCCATCACGAGCAGGACCGAGATGCTCTCCCAGAGCTTCGCCATGCCGGCGCCGTGTAGCAGGGCGGCGCGGGAGCCGTTGAGGGCGTAGGTAACCGGCGAGACGGTGGCGACGGCCTGCATCC
>CADCUW010000195.1:6270-6720 GCA_902805985.1 uncultured Rubrobacteraceae bacterium | reverse complement strand
GGGCCAGGAGCAGGGCAGCCAAGATCCCGAGTACGAGACGGGGTGCCCCTATGCGCTTCCCGTCGCTACCCACTCGGCTCCAGTACGAAGTTCGTCGCCAGGCTCGCGTCGTCCTCGTCGATAACGATACGCCGGAAGACCGCCTCGTATCCCCCGTCGTCGTAGGCGACATGGACGTTGGGCTCCCCGAACTGTGACACCACGGGGTCTGTCTCTATCCGGTAGCGGCCCTCTCCGTCCGTCAGGACGCTGCCGCGGTTGCCCGGCGCGGTCTCGTCCCCGCCGGCGGTCGAAAGCCAGACCTGCACCCGGGCGCCCTCCACGGGCTCGCACGTCCCGGCCTCCCGCACCGTCCCCGACACCACAAGGCCATCGCCGAGGTCGCCTTCTACCGGCGCGTCGGGTATGTAGTTGTTCGTGCCGCCCGGGTCGCTCTCGGTGGGCGCGCAT
>CADCUW010000195.1:0-6260 GCA_902805985.1 uncultured Rubrobacteraceae bacterium | reverse complement strand
ATAGAACAAGATACCCGCCGCGAGCGCGAGCACGAAGAGCGCCACGACGGCCCCCGGCCAACGCGCCGCGCGCGCCGCTCCTCCGGCCCGTCCGTCCCCCGTTCTAACGTTCACTGTCCCTACCTCCGGTGTCGGTCTCCGTGCCGGTCTCCGTGCCGGTCTCCGCCTCGGTGAAACTCATCGGCGTCATCTCCTCCTCGGGGCGGATGGTGCCGGACAGACGCCATCCGCCCCGCTTGCTTCGGTGGTTAGACCTGCGTCTCCTGCTGGCCCTGACCGCCCTTCTCCGGGCAGTCATAACCGGAGTTGCCCGGTCCTTGCTGCTGCTGCGTGCCGGGCGCCTGCTGCCCCGGGCCTTGCCCTTCTTGCTGGGCTATCGCCGCGCCCCCGAAAAGGGCCAGGCCGGCCACGGCCGCGATCCCTACCAGGAATCTCCTCGCTCTCATGCTTCCACCTCCTCTCTTTCTCGCTCGATGGTCCAGACCGTCCCCGCCCGTCGAGGCTTACACGACGGCCTCCCTTCTGCCGTGGCAGCGGCCCGCCCGTCCGGGGTTGCGAGAGAGGTTCACGGCAGCCGTCCGAACCAGAGGGCGGAGAGCGTGCCGCCGGCCAGAACCAGGACCGCCCCCGCAGCCGCGAAGGCCGCGGTCACCTCCATCTCCTCCTCGACGAACCCGAGCGAAGACCCGAGATCCTCGTAGACGCCCACCAGGTCTCCCTCGGAGGCCGAGGCGAAGAACTCGCCCCCGGTCTGCTGCGCGATCTGCCCGAGGGTCTCCTGATCCGGGGGCACGGGGACCACCCGCCCGTCCGGCGCCTCGACGGTGCCCCCCTCGGTGCCGAGGGCCACGGTGAAGACCGGCACGCCGAGCTCCCGCGCCCTCCGCGCAGCCTCCGCGGGCTCCGTCTGACCGTTGGTGTTGGCCCCGTCGGAGAGCAGCACCACCGCCGCCGGGACGCCCGCCCCGTCGCCGTCCGAGCCGTCTCGCCGCCCGCCGTCCAGGCCGAGCTGGCTGATCTCCGTCGCCCGCATGAGGCCGTCGCCCATCGCGGTGCCGCCCCCAGCTTCCAGGGAGTCCACGGCGTCCTGGACGGCGGCGTGGTCCGCGGTGGGCAGCGAGAGCACCTGTTCCCGTTCCGAGAACGTCACGAGCCCGACCCGCAGGTCATCGGGCAACCGCTCTAGGAAGGCCCCGGCGGCCTCCTGGGCCGCGACCAGCCGGTCGGGCGAGACGTCCGTGGCCTCCATCGAGCCCGAGACGTCCATCACCATCACGACGTTGGCCTCATCCCGCGGCACGAGGACCGTCGCCTGGGGCCTGGCGAAGCCGACGACCAGCGCGCCCAGCGCCAGGAGCAACAGCGCGGGCGGCAGGTGTCGGCGCCAGCCGGGGAAGCGCGGCACCAGATTGGAGAGCAGATCCAGGTTGGTGAACCGCACGACGTGGCGTTTGCGGCGCCTCTGGAGGAGCAGGTAGAGCGCGACCGCCGCGGGCACCAGGAGGAGGGCCCAGAGCGCTAAAGGCCAGGCGAAGCTCATCTCCTCCCTCCCCGGAGCGTCCGGCCCCGCAGGTGGAGGGCCAGACCCTTGAGCCAGTCGCCGCGCGTCGAGAGCACGACGTGGGTCGCGCCGGAGCGCGAGATCCCCCCCGCCACCTCCCGGCGCTCGGCGGCGGCCTCCGACGCGAAGCGCTCCCTCAGACGCCGGCTCCCGGTATCAGCCCGGAGCTGCCTGCCCGTCTCGGGGTCCTCCAGGACGAGCTCGCCCACGTCGGGAAGCTCGTCCTCCCGTGGGTCCCGCACCTCGAGGGCGAGCACCTCGTGGCGCGTGGCGAGCCGTGCGAGGGGCATCTGCCAGTCCCGCGGCCCCATAAAGTCCGAGACGACGGCCACCAGACCGCGTCGACGGGCGAGGCGGTCCAGGCCGGCCAGGGCGTCGCCGACGGGGGTCCTGCCCACCTCGGCGGCCTCGGGGTCCCGCCGGGCCGCCTCGACGATACCGATCGCACCGGCGCGTCCCGCGCGGGGCGGTATCGTCAGCGGTCGGGAGCCACCGAAGGCGAGCAGGCCTACCCGGCCACCGCCTCCCGTGGTGAGATGGGCGAGGACCGCGACGACGCCCTCGGCAACGTCCGCCTTGCGCCGGTCGGCGGTGCCGAAGGCCATCGAGGGCGAGCGGTCGAGGGCGACCCAGGCGGTGAAGGCGCGCTCAGCGACGAGCTTGCGCACGTGCGGCTCGCCGGTCCTGGCGGTCGCGTTCCAGTCGATCCGGCGCACGTCGTCGCCCGGCCCGTACGGCCGGATCTGCGCGAGCTCGGTCCCCTCGCCGAGCAGGACGGAGGCGTGCTCCCCCGTGGTGAGACCCTCGATCCTGCGCCGCACGGCGGGCCGCAGGGCCCGCAAGATGGCGCCGGGGAGGGGTCCGGGACCGGGCTTCTCGGGCGTACGCGGCGTCACGGCCCTCGCGCGGACCGCGCTCACGCGCCGGCCCTCTCGCCGGAGAGTTCCAGCCTGGGAGCCGGCACGGTGGCGAGGATCTCGTCGAGGATCGCGTCGGCATCCACGCCCTCGGCCATCGCCTCGTAGGAGAGCACGAGACGGTGACGGAGCACGTCCTTGGCGACGATCCGGACGTCCTGGGCGAGGACGTAGTCGCGGTCCCGCAAGAAAGCGACGGCCTGGGATGTGCGCACCAGGTTGATAGGCCCGCGCGGGCTCGCGCCGAAGTCCAGGTAAGGTGCCAGGTCGCCGAGCGCGTGCCGGTGCGGCTCGCGCGTGGCGGCGCAAAGGTCTACGGCGTACTCGACGATCAGCCGGTCGACGTAGGCGGAGGAGGCGGCGCGCCGGAATGCCCCTAGCTGGGCCGGGGTGACGGTCCTTCTGACCTGGGGGGCCCGGCGCATGGAGCGGTCCACCACCATCGCCTCCTCCTCGCGCGACGGGTAGCCGACCAGCACCTTCATCGCGAAGCGGTCGAGCTGGGCCTCGGGGAGCGGGTAGGTTCCCTCGCTCTCTATCGGGTTCTGGGTCGCCATGACCAGGAAGGGGTCTGGTACGCCGAACGTCTCCTTGCCTATGCTCACCTGATGCTCCTGCATCACCTCGAGCAGGGCCGACTGGACCTTGGCCGGGGCGCGGTTGATCTCGTCGGCCAGAAGAAAGTTGCAGAACACGGGACCTAACTCGGTCGCGAAGGTGGCCGTGTCCGGGCGGAAGACCCTCGTGCCCACCAGGTCCGCGGGGACGAGGTCCGGGGTGAACTGCACCCTGGAGAACGAGCCGCCGAGCACCGCGGCGGCCGTCTTCACCGTCAGGGTCTTGGCGAGGCCGGGGACGCCCTCGATCAGGAGGTGCCCGCCCGTCAGGAGCGCCACGAGCACCCGCTCCAGCAGCGCCTCCTGGCCCACGATCGCACGCCTCATCTCGAAGAGTGCCGCCTCCATCGAGACCCTCGCCGCCCTGGCGTCCGTCCGGACCGCCGTCTCTCCCTGCCCGTTGCTGCCCGCTCTCTCCACGCTGTCCTCTCCTGTGCGGATCTCGGTAGTCGCTCCCGGCCGACGCGTGCCGTCCGGGGCTGATCAAGAGTCTGCGACGGGAGTCTTAGGGTGGCCCCCGGCTTTCTTTAGGATTCTCCGAGGAAGCGGGCCCGGATGGCCTTCGGGACGCCGATTGCGCTACCATTGGCCCATCAGATGGCACGCATCCTGCTCATAGAGGACGAGGAGAAGATGGCGCGGGCGCTCGTGCGGGTCCTGCGCGAGGAGGGCCACGGCGTCGAGGTGGCCGCCGACGGTCGGATCGGCCTCTCCCGAGCGCTCGACGACGGCTTCGACCTTCTGGTCGTGGACTGGATGCTGCCGGGGCGCAGCGGCATCCAGGTCGTCAGGGGTCTCAGGGCGGCCGACGTGCACACCCCGGCCCTCATGCTCACCGCCCGCGGCCAGGTCGAGGACCGGGTCGAGGGCCTCGACGCCGGCGCCGACGACTACCTCCCGAAGCCCTTCGCCCTGCAGGAGCTACTCGCGCGCGTGAGGGCGCTGACCCGGAGGCCGCAGGGCGCGCCAGCGGAGACGGCGACGGTCAGGGTCGGAGACGTGGCGCTCGACCCGGTCCGCCACGAGGTCCGGCGCGGCGACGAGCGGATCGAGCTCACGGCCAAGGAGTTCGCGCTCCTTGCGGCCCTCATGCAGAGCCCGGGACGGGTCTTCTCGCGCTCCGTGCTGCTCGACGCCGTGTGGGGCGTCCCCGGCGAGGTCTCGACGAGCGTGGTAGAGCACTACGTCTCGTACCTGAGGAAGAAGCTGGACCGGGAGGGCGAACCCTCCCACATACGCACCGTCAGGGGTATCGGCTACACCTTCGAGCCGCCGCGCGGACCGGCCTAGAGAGGAGCCGTGCTCGACCGCATCAGGAGGCGCCTCACTCTAGGCTACGTCGGCATCCTGGCCCTTATACTCGCGCTCTTCGGCGTGGTCGTGGTGGTGTTCTTCGAGCGTTCGGTCACGGCCCAGCAGGACGAGCTATTGATGCAGCAGGCCGAGGCCGAGACGGAGATCTACGTGAACGGCGGCGACAAGTACGGGGGTACCAAGGCGAAGACCCCATCCGACATCGCCGTGGTCGCGGTCCCGCCCGACGGCGACATCGCCGCCAAGGCCCTGAGGCTCGGCGACTCGAGCTCCTCCCTCGGGCTGCCCTACGAGGAGCTCGTCCGTAGCGCGGCCCTGGGGAAGAAGCCGAACCAGGGGACGGTCGACGGCGGGCCCGACGGCGCCGTGCGGGTCGTTAGTGCGCCCCTGGACGACGAGACCGGCGAGGTCGTGGCGGTGGTGCAGGCCGCCCAGTCCAGGGCCGTGGTCCTAGAGACCGTCTGGCGCCTGGTCGCGGTGCTCGTCGCCGCGGGCCTCGTGGCCCTGGCGTTGTCGGCGGCGGGGGGAATGTACATGTCCCGCAACGCGATGCGCCCGGCCAGGGAGGCGTTCGCGAGGCAGCGGGATTTTGTCGCCGACGCCTCCCACGAGCTCAAGACCCCCCTGGCCCTCGTGAAGATCAACGCCGAGGAGATCCGGCGCAACCCTTCCACCCCCGACAACCGCGAGATCGTGGACGACCAGCTCTCCGAGATCGACCGCATGGACGCGCTGCTCTCGGACCTGCTCCTGCTCGCGCGCCTCGACTCGGGCAGGCTTGAGGTCGAGAGGAAGCCCTTCGACCTCTCGGTCGTCTCTGGAGAGGCCGCCGAGAGGTTCCTCAAGCGGGCGGCGGCCGAGGGGATCCGGCTCGAGATCTCGCTCCCAGGCGAGCTCCCCGCGCGCGGCGACGCGGCGCGCACGGGCCAGATACTCGCCGCCCTCCTGGACAACGCCGTGCGACACACGCCCAAGGGCGGTACCGTGACGGTCTCGGGACGGGCGCTGGACGGCGTGGCCGAGGCCTCCGTCTCGGATACGGGCCCAGGCGTCCCCCCGGAACACCTCCCTCGCATCCTCGAGCGCTTCTACCGCGCGGAGGAGGCCCGCACGCGGAAGGGCGGCGGCACGGGTCTCGGGCTCGCCATAGCCCGCGACCTCGCCCGCGCCCAGCGCGGCGACCTCACCGCGGGGAACAACCCCGGCAGTGGCCCCGGAGCGGTGTTCGTCCTCACCCTCCCCGCGAACGCCTGACGGTACCCACACGGTACCCCGCGAGGATCTAGCGCGGAACGTAGCGAAGACCCGAGAGTCCTTGCATTCGGCGGCCATTGTCTGGTGGTCACGGGAACCCCCGCGGCAGCCTTGGTACGCCCGGTACGCTCGCAGGACCGCTCCGGGGCGTCCGTGCCTTCCGGCCAACTCTGGTCGCCCCACGTCGGGTCTCCGAGCGTCCTGCGATCGTACTGCGCGAGAGTCAGCCGGAGGGCGCCGGCGGCATGGATGTGCCGGCCGTCCCCCCAACAGCCTGGAGGCTTCTGCCCGCTATGGATGGCGGCCAAGGCCCACTCCGGCCAAGGCCACTCGCACGCGCGCCATCGATGCGTTGTTCGCCGAGAACGACCGGCGCGAGAGCCAGGAACGGCCAGCTCCTAGTCATTGTCCCATTACCGCAGTCGAATCACCGCGGGCGAAGGTCCTGGCCTTCCTGCGCGGGAGCAGAGTCGAACTGCTGGGTGCCGATTGCGGACAGGAGTTGGAGCTTCTCATACGCCTCGGTGCCCGGCTGGGCGGTGAAGACCAGGAGCGCCTGGGCCTGATTCTGCGTGTACAGCTTCTGGCTGTCGAACT
>CADCUW010000194.1 GCA_902805985.1 uncultured Rubrobacteraceae bacterium | reverse complement strand
CTTCAGGCAGCGTGACGACCCTTCTCCCGGAGTGCCGGGCAAGCAAACGTCGCGTGATATGACGTACTACGAGGTGGTTGCCGCGTCGAACCGGACCGGCGTCTAGCCCTTTGCACGAGCCCGACGATTTGCTACAGAAGGTCTGGGACCTCATCGACCGCGAGGAGCTCGTCTGTCTGACGCAGGAGCTGGTCCGCCTCCCGAGTGTCTACCGTCCGGAAGATCCCGCCGGCAACGAGGAGGGTGCTGCCCGGTTCGTGGCGGAGTATCTGCAAGAGGCTGGCTTCGAGGTGCAAACCGAGCAGGTCGCGCCGGGACGGCCGAACGTCTGGGCCGTGTGGGAGGGAGATAGTCCGGGCAGGACCCTTCTCTTCGAGGCGCACACGGACGTGGTGACGGAGGGGGCGGCGGAGGACTGGGAGCACCCGCCTTTCGCGGCGGAGCGGGCCGGGGGACGCATCTACGGCCGCGGGGCCTGCGACACGAAGGGGAACCTGGCGGCAGCGGTCGTGGCGGCGCGGGCTATCAAAGACTCCGGCGTGTCGTTTCCCGGGCGTTTGATCCTCTGTCATCCCGTAGACGAAGAGGGCATGATGGCCGGGATCAAGACTTTTATCCGGGGCGGGCACGCCGAAGGGGTGGACGCGGCCGTGATCTGCGAACCTGAAGAGAACCGGATCTG
Organism: uncultured Rubrobacteraceae bacterium; assembly: GCA_902805985.1. GTDB lineage: Bacteria > Actinomycetota > Rubrobacteria > Rubrobacterales > Rubrobacteraceae > Rubrobacter_D. The sequence goes on along the minus strand of CADCUW010000194.1, from coordinate 573 downwards.
CGTGGAGCAGAAGGGCGCCATGCGCGTCGAGGTCACGGTGCGGGGCCGGATGGCCCATGGTGCTATGCCCCTGAGCGGCGTCAACCCCGTAACCCGGGCGGCAAGGTTCGTGGTGGAGGTCGAGGCACTGGAACGGGAAGAGATGAAGCGTCACGGCGAGCACCCTTTCCTTGGCTTCCCGAGCCTGACGCCGACGATCTTTATGGGGCCGGACTGCGGGGAGGCCCAGATCAACGTCGTACCCGCGAGCGCCTACCTCGCCCTCGACGTTCGCACCACCCCAGCCCAGTCCCATGAAGAACTCGTAGGCAAACTCCGGGGCATCCTCTACCGTCTCTCATCAGAGGACCCTGACTTCGATGCGACGCTGCAGGTAATCGAGGAACGTCCCCCGACGGAGACCCCGAGGGACGAGCCGCTGGTCAGGGCGATGGACCTCGCCTACCGTAATCTCACCGGCCGGGAGCCGCGCTACGACGGCGTGCCGGGCGCCACCGACGGGACGTTTCTTCACGCTTGGGCCGGCGTCCCGATAGTCACGACGGGGGCCGGGAACCGGGAGATCCCGCACCA
>CADCUW010000193.1 GCA_902805985.1 uncultured Rubrobacteraceae bacterium | reverse complement strand
ACGCGGCCGACGGAGAGGACGTTACCGGGGCGGCCGAAGCGGACGGAGTAGGCGCGGGTCGCGTTCATACCTACGACCCAATCCGCCTCGCCGCGGCTGCGGGCGGCGTCTTCGAGGGGCTTCATGCGACTCCCGTCGCGCAAGGCGTCGAAGCCCGACCTTATCGCCTCGTGGGTGAGGGAGGAGATCCAGAGCCTGAGGACAGGCTTGCGGCACCCGCTGAGCCCGTAGAGGTAAGCGAAGATGAGCTCGCCCTCCCTCCCCGCGTCGCACGCGTTGACGACCTCGGTGACGGAAGGGTCCTTCATGAGCCCCTTGACGACATTGAACTGCTCGCGGGTCTTCGGCGTGACCCTCACCTTGAACCGCTCCGGCAGGATGGGCAGCGTCTCTAGTCGCCACCGCTTGTACTGCTCGCCGTAGGCATCCGGCGGCGCGAGCTCCGCGAGGTGCCCGAGCGCCCACGTGACCGTCCACCCGTCGCCGCTGACGGAGCCCTTGCCCTTGCGCCCCCCGCCCAAGGCGCCCGCTATGTCCCGCCCGACCGACGGCTTCTCCGCGACTATGAGCCTCATGGGACGGAGTATACGGAAAGGATGCGCGGTTACATCAGCCGCGTGCCGGCGCGCGAGGCCCTCGGCTCATGATCCCGTCCGAAGGCACGCATCCCTGCGGTCTCGGCGGGGAGATGCGCCCGGGTCGTCACGCGTCCGGTAGGCTACTCCTGTTCGTTCTGGAGGCGCGGAACGAGCATCTCCTTGGCGCTTTGGGCCGCCTTGAGGTTGTTCTCCAGGATGCCCCCGAAGAAGTCCATCAACTCCTGGTCGCCCTCCTGCTCGGCGTCCTGGATGTAGGTCTTCAAGGACTCGGCGTTGTCGGAGGACTGGTAGAGCACGGTGATGAGGTTGTAGTTCTTGTCCTTGGGCTGCCTGGACTGTTCGGTCATGATCCCTCCCTAGAGGTCGGTTGCCTACACCCTTGTCCTGTACCCGGCGGCGGATGCCCGGCTAACATCCCACCACCCCTTGCCGGGAAAAATGGCCCGAAGTGTGCAGGCCAGCCCGGGGCGCCGGGGGCGGAAGATCACCGGCCTCGTCATACTTGGACCTCCCTGCCGCTCTTCCCTAGGAACCGTGTAGCTCGCCGCCCATCATCATCACGCCGCTGGGACGCGGGTCCTTGTCTCTCTCGACGGTCACGCCTATGCGCTGGTAGGAGGTGGCGAACCGCGGGGCGGTCAGGTCCAGCTCCGCGTCACCGCTCTCGCCGACGGTGAAGCTGCCGGCGCTTACGTGCTCCCCGTTCTCCTCGACGAACCAGAGCTCGTAATACTCTTCCTTCTGGCATTCAGGCAGGCCCCAGGCATCCACGCTGACCGCCAGGTTCTCGCCGGCGTCCTGGACGTTCACCTCGGCACCGGCGTCGGGCGCCTCGCCCATCGGCTCCAGGGAGGCGGCTGCCACCTCCTGGCTCCCGAGCAGTGACGGTCCGTACGCTATGCCGAGCGCCAGGAGCAGCACGGCGGCGGCGACGGCCCACGGGGGGACGGTCCGCCGGGGGGTGGGGCGCGGCATGCTGGCGACGGCGCGGTCCCTTAAGTGCGAGGGTGGGGCTTCCGACGCGGCGGCGAACTCGACCAGGCGCTCGTGGGCGAGGCGCAGGGCTTCGGCCTCTCTCCGGCAGGAGGCGCAGCCTTCGAGGTGTACTTCGACCGCGCGCTCTTCAGCCGGGTCGAGGTCGCCCATGACGAACGGGCCGAGGAGGTCTTGCGCTTCGGGGTGCTCGCTCACGGGATCACCACCCGTCCGGTTCCGGCGACATCGCCTCGCGCAGGGCGCGCATCGCGGCCGTGGTGCGGCTCTTGACCGTGCCGAGCGGCGTGGCGGTGCGGGTGGAGATCTCCCTCTGGGAGAGGCCCTCGAAGTACGCGAGGACGAGCACCTCCCTGTGGGTCTGAGAGAGCTGCGTAAGCGCGACGGCGACGTCGAAGCCGCGGGAGAGGGAGCCCGAGGGGTCCGGGTCCTCGGGCTCCGGCGGCAGGTCCGTGCCAACCGTCCGCACGCGGGCCTTGCGGCGTCGGATCAGGTCTGTAGCCCGGTTGCGGGTTATGCGGTAGATCCAGGTAGAGAAACTGGCCCGCGAGGGGTCGAAGCGCCCCGCGTTCTTCCACACGGACACGAAGACGTCCTGCACCAGGTCCTCGGCCTGCCCCCTGTCCCCGAGGTAGCGGCTCCCGGCGCCGTAGACGAGGCCCGCGTAGCGGTCGTAGAGGCCGCCCAGGGCGCGCTCGTCCCCAGCCGCCACGCGCCGCACCAGGATCTCGTCTTCCACTCCGGACATCCGCAACCCTCCGTCCGCGGGCGGGATGGGACAACCAAGCCCCACGCTCAAGCCAGATGATAGCCCGTCCGGGCCGGGCGTACCGGAACCCGGCCGGGCAAGGACAACCGCTCTCGTGTCTTCTCCTCTCCATCCGAAGGTTTATACGACCGGCCCATCCCGCCGGATCGTCACCGGGCTCCGATCCACGTCCCGCGATACCGGACGATCGGCGAAAGCGTTAAGATAAGGCTATTAAGAGGAAGGGTGGTGGGGCCCCTATGGAACCGGACATGCCACCGGAGGAGCTGAGGGCGGTCGCGCGTCGGCCCGCGAAGGGCTCGCTGGGGAACTTTTTCGGCGACCTGCGGGACCTTGTGCGGTTGCAGACGCTCAAGGCGACCATTCAGGAGTTCGTGCGGGACGACGCTCTCGGGCTTGCGGCGCAGCTCGCCTACTACCTGATTCTGGCGATCTTCCCCTTCATCCTGTTCCTCGTCGCCGTCCTCGACGCCTTCGGAAGCTCCAGCCCACAGTTCGTCAACGAGCTCTTCGACTACCTCCGGCGGGTAATGCCGGCGCAGGTCTTCGACCTCATAGAGACCTACACCGAGCGGACCTTGCGCAACGAGGATACGGCGCCGGGCCTCCTCTCCGTGGGCATCCTCGGCACGATCTGGGCCGCCTCGGGCGCCTTCTCCGCGCTCATAAACGCCCTCAACCGCGCCTACGACGTGCAGGAGACGCGGCCGTTCTGGAAGGTCAAGGGCATCGCCATCCTGATGACCGTCGGGATCTCGGCGCTCGTCCTCGGCGGCGTCCTTCTCCTGATCGCCGGCCCCTCCATCGGCGAGACGATCGCCGAGGTATTCACGCTGGACGACGAGTTCATATTAGTCTGGGAGATCGTGCGGTGGCCGGTGGCGCTGTTGTTCATGGTCGTGACGGTCGCCCTGCTCTTCTACTTCGCCCCCGACGTCGGGCAGCCGTTTCGCTGGATCACGCCTGGCGGCTTCGTCGGTATCGTCTTCTGGGTGCTCGCGAGCCTGGCTTTCAACGTGTACCTCGGCAGCGACTTCAACTCCTACAACAAGACCTACGGCTCCATCGGCACGGTCATCATCCTGCTGCTCTACCTCTACATCTCGTCCCTAACCATCCTCTTCGGCGCCACCCTGAACGCCACGCTCGTGAGGATGAAGGAGGAGATCTCCGGCGAGCACATACTGGACGCCGAGCCCGCCAACGCGAAGCCCGACATCCTGGACGAGGAGGCAATCGAGGAGATCCAGGACGCCGGCAAATAACCATCGAACGCGGAGAACGTCTTTGGTATACTTGCGCCGTTCGGAGGAGTGGCCGAGTGGTTGAAGGCGGCACCCTGCTAAGGTGTTATACCTCTCTAACGGGGTATCGAGGGTTCGAATCCCTCCTCCTCCGCTCTTCAGGCGTTCAGACCTCGAAGTCGTACTCCACCTCGTCGAAGGAATCCGCCGCGAAGACGTAGGCCACCCGCAGGTCCGACGCGCCGGTGTTCTCGCAAGAGTGGAGGCCGCCCGGTATGAAGACCGTCGTCCCCGCCTCGACGGAAAGCTCCTCGTCCTCTACCCGGACCAGCCCGCTTCCTTCGAGCACGAGGTAGACCTCTTCTTGTACGTGCCGGTGTTCGCGCATCGCCCCGCCAGGCGGGAGGGTCGCGACGCCCAGGGTGAGGTTCTCGCTACGGGTAACGCCCCTGCTGATGAGCGTCTTCCAGTAGGCCTGACCCTTTCGGGGTGCCTCCCCCTCGTTCCAGGTCTCCCATTCCCGATCCTCTTCTCGGATCGCGATCCGCCCGTGGTCCATGCAAACTCCTGCCGTTCTCGGGTACGTGACCGCGAATGTACCCGCGTGGGACAGAAGGTATCCACGCCGGATGCGTAGCCCTGCGTCGGGGAGGGTTCGAAGGTGAAGGTGCCAGGAGGGGGTTTCGGCCGGCTCGTCCGCGCCGGAGTCTGCGCACGAGAAAAGAGGGCCGGGAAAACCCGACCCTCTCTCAGCCTCGTGAAGGGGGATGGACAGCCCCTGGATGTCTCTCGACCCGGGACCTTACTGTGCATTCCCGTTCATAAGCTTGATGCGGCGCCTCTTACATCATGCCGCGGAGCTCCGCCACCATATCGAGGCCCTGCTGCTTGCACAGGTCCTTGGGGCGCATGATCGCCTGCTCGTCGAGCAGGTTGCGGGTCCTGGCCTCCTTCTCGAGGTGGCGCTCGATCACGTCGATGGCCCGGTCCACGTCCTCACGGGTGACCTCGCGGGTCTTCTCGTGCTGGATCATCATCGTCAATTTCTTCACCTCCTCCCGTCTATGGGTTGGACGGAGCTTGTAACGTTTGATCCGCCCTGGCTACTTGCAGGGTAAAGGCGAACCAGTTCCGTGTCAAGACGATTTTTTGCTTTTCGCTTTGGCCGTACGGCTAGAGATTTCGGCCCCGTTTCCGACCTCCTCCGGGGTCCGGCCGATTGAGAGAAAGGCAACAACGCGCGGCGGTAGAATATAGTACTTCTAGGGTATTGGCCTGCGGCTCGCAAAGACAGACTGGGGGCGGAGATGAAGTACAGGAACCTCGGCAACACAGACATTGTGGTCTCTGAGGTAGGGTTCGGGGTGTGGACGGTCTCGACGGGCTGGTGGGGCGAGGTCGTGGATGACCGCTCCGTCCGGCTCCTCAGGCAGGCCCACGAGCGGGGCGTCAACTACTTCGACACCGCCGACACCTACGGCTCGGGCAAGGGCGAGACGCTGCTGGCCGACGCCTTCGGCCACATGCGCGACGAAGTGGTCATCTCGACCAAAATAGGCTACGACTTCTACAACCACACCGCTCGCCGCGGCCAGCAGGAGCGGCCCCAGGACTGGTCCGAAAAGTTCCTCCGGTTCGCCCTGGAGCAGAGTTTGAAGAGGCTCGATACGGACTACGTGGACTTTCTCCAGCTGCACAACACCAAGATGGACGCGGCCGAGAACGACGATCTCTTCGCGCTCATGGAGGCGTTCAAGGACGAGGGTAAGATCCGGGCCTACGGCGCCGCCCTGGGGCCCAAGATCGGCTGGCTCAACGAGGGCATCAAGATGATGCGCGAGCGCGATCTGGCCGGTCTGCAGATGATCTACAACCTCCTCGAACAGGACCCGGGCCGCGACCTCATAGAGACCGCCCGCGAGACGGACACCTCCCTCGTCGTCCGCGTCCCCCACTCCTCCGGCATGCTGGAGGGCAAGTACGACGAGAACACGACCTTCGGCCCCAACGACCACCGCCGCCACCGCCCGAAGGAGTGGCTGACCACGGGCCTCCAGAAGGTCGAGAGCCTCTCCTTCCTCACGGAGTCGGGCGAGCGAACTTTAGGCCAGGCAGCCCTCAAGTTCGTCCTCGCCTCCCCCGAGGTAGCCTCCACCCTCCCGAACATCTACGACGAGGAACAGATAGAGGAGTTCGCCGTGACGTCGGAGACGCCGGATCTCTCCCCACAGGAACTCTCCCGCGTCGCCGAACTGTACGAGAACAACTTTGGGCTGGAGGCGGCGGGCGTAAAGGCTTGAGGCTCTCAGGCTCCAGGTTTTGAGGTTCTAGGCTTCAGGCAGACGTGGAACGGGCAACCGCGACAGGCCGGAGAAAGTCGCGCTTATGGAGAACACGACCGCGCGGAGTTCGTACCGGCAACAGACCAAAACCTCAAACCCTCAAGACCTCAGAGCCTAGAACCTCCGAGCAAGGAGAGATCCCATGACCGAAACAAGCACACGCCAGCAGGAAACCCAGGAGGAGAAGCTCCCGGCCCAGTACGTCAACTACACCTTCTTCAAGCTCGACCCGCTGTGGCGCCGTCTCCCGGAGAAGGAGCGGGAGGCGGGCCGCAGAGAGTTCCTCGCGGCCGTCGAGGAGCACGCAGGCGAGATGCTCCTGCGGTCGTTCTCGCTGATGGGCCTGAGGGCCGACGCGGACTTCATGCTGTGGAAGATAGGCTACGACCTCGACGCGTTCGAGGGCCTGCAGGCGGCCCTGATGCAGAGCGGGCTCGGCAAGTACCTCACGGTCGCCTACTCGTACTTCGGCCTGTCCCGCCGCTCCATCTACGTAGGCGAGCACACGCCGGGGTGGGAGAACCGCCGCTACATCGTGCCGGGCGAGGGCGAGTTCATCTTCGTCTACCCGTTCGTAAAGACCCGGCAGTGGTACCGTCTCTCCCTGGAAGAGCGCCAGCGGATGATGAACGAGCACATGCACGTCGGCCGCAAGCACTACCCGGTAAAGAACAACACCGCCTACTGCTTCGGCATCGACGACTACGAGTTCATCCTCTCCTTCGAGGCCGAGTCCCCGGAGAAGTTCCAGGACCTCATGATGGAGCTGCGCG
>CADCUW010000192.1 GCA_902805985.1 uncultured Rubrobacteraceae bacterium | reverse complement strand
TGTTTGAGATGTCGTAGCACTCGATGCGCATCGGGAGCTTCGGGAGCGCCAGCTCCTCGCGCAGCGCATCCAGCGTCGAGGCGACCTGGTTGCGGCGGGCCTCGTCGAGCATCTTCTCGTGGGAGAGACCCAACTCGGCGTTTCTGACGGCGTTCTCCAATACGCGGCGCTTGTCCCCGCGCCGGGGGCGATGCACGTTTACCCGCGTGCCGCGCACCTCCGAGAGATGTTCCCGTAAAGGGGCCAGGGTCTCATCGTCCGCCTCGGATTGGACCAGGACCTCGCGGGGGACGGCGGCGTTGTCGTAGTACTGGGGGACGAACTTGAGGGCGACGCTCTCCGCGCTCTCCTCGCCGTAGTTGTCGAGCAGGAACGAGTCACGGTTGACGACCTGGCCGTCGCGGACGGCGAAGACCTGGACGCAGGCCGAGCCGTTCTCGGCAAAGGCGCCGACGGCGTCGAAGGAGTCCTCCGAGGTGATGGTGGCCTGCTGGCGGTCGCGGACGTGGTTCAGGGCCGACAGCTCGTCGCGCAGCTTGGCGGCCCGCTCGAAGTCCATCTCGCGGGCGGCGGTCTTCATGGCGTCTTTGCGGGTCCGGATCAGGCCGTCCACCCGGCCTTCGAGGAAGAAGACGACGTCGGCGATGATCCCGTCGTACTCCTCTTTGGTGACCGCCCCGATGCAAGGCGCCGCAGACCGGCCGATGTGGTAGTTCAGGCAAGGCACCCCGCTCCTGCGCCCCGGCTCGGGCCCCCGGCACTTGCGGAACGGGAACGTCTTGTTCAAGACGTCCAGCGTCGAATGGACCGATCCCGCGCTCGGGAAAGGACCGAAGTAGCGGTGGCGCGAATCGTGCAGAGAGCGCGTGGCGAAGACCCGCGGGTACTCGTCCCCCATCGTCACCACGATGTAGGGGTAGCTCTTGTCATCCTTGAGGGAGGCGTTGAAGCGCGGTCGGTGGCGCTTGATGAGGTTCGCCTCGAGGACGAGCGCCTCCGTCTCGGTGCGCGTGGCGATGAAATCTATCCCGGAGACGCGCTCGCGCAACTCAGCGATCTTCGGCCTGCCGTCCCCGCCCTTGGTGAAGTAGTTGGCGACCCGGCTGCGGATGTTCTTCGCCTTGCCGACGTAGACGACCCTGTCCCCGTCGTCCTTGAAGATGTAGACGCCAGGAGAAGTCGGGAGGTGGGACCTGTCGGGGTAACCGTTGCGGGACATCGGGCGTATTATACCGCGTCCCCGCGGCGGCTCGGTCGGATCAGCGGGGGTTCGGGCGGGGGGCGCGGGGTTGGATCGTCGAGCCTGGCGGGACCATCTCGTCCCCCCCGGCCCGCGCGTAGCCGCCGGCGCCGCCGACCCAGCCGGCGAGGGCCGCCGAGACGGCCGAGATCAGGACCGCCGCGATCCCCACGGCATCAGGGTCAGAGAGCACGAGCCCAACACCCGCCAGCACGGCGAGGCTGGCGCCGGCGAGTCCGAGCCTGAACCGGCGCGAGGTGTCCGTACCCTTTGAGTAGAGCGCGATGATGACGAGGACCGCCGCGGCCAGGGTGAGGGCCGGGAAGAGGTAGAAAGCCACGCCGCCGACATCGGCGAAGATCCCGCTCCTGAAGGCCTGATCCCGCTCGGCGAAGCCGAGGGCGGCGGAGATCCAGACAAGCGAGAGGAAACCGGAGAGCCCGATTAGCGCCCCCACCCCCGCCCCGACCCTTCCCGCCACACGGCGCGGGGCGCGGTAGGTGCGGGCCCCGAGTACCGCCGCGAAGACCATCCCCGGCACGAGCAGCACCGTCCCGAGGTATGCGAGCGTCGGCGGCGTGTAGTTATAGACCGCCTCGCCGCCGAAAAACCGGAACGCCAGCGAGATGAAGAAGTTGGCCGTCAGGAAGGTCAGCAAGGCCATGTACAGCCACGTGACGCACCCGAAAGCCCGCCGGTAGCGGGGCTGAAGCCCCCCTTGCTCCGCCCTTCCGTTCTGACTAGAGGACACTGGGCTCCGCGGTCTTTCCGGCGCCGAAGTGGTCGAGGAGCATCGGGGCGACGTCCGTGATCCTGCGCGGCGCCCTCTCGCCCTCGCCGAAGCCGCCCGCCAGCACGAAAACGTTTGAGTCTTCGGCGTGCAGGGACCCGTGGTCGCTCGCCTTGTGGTACCCGCCCGAGACCTCGCCGAACGTGTAGCCCGGCTCCGCGGAGAGCACCAGGTCCCCGCACCTGGGCGCGTGCATGCAACCCCACAGCCGCTCCAGGGCGTCGGGGTAATCCCCGTACCGTATCCCGCCGCCCGCCACCTCGAGGTCGAGCGCGCGCGGGTCGCCGTCCAGCTCCCACGTACGCCCGAAGGGATCCGCGGGCCCGGTGCCGGGACGAAACTTCAAAAGCCCGCCGGTACCAAGCACGCTCCCCCACCCGTCTTCGGACCACGCGGCCAGGTCCACGCCCCGGCGCCCGACGAGGCCCTCGGCCAGCGACTCGCGTTCGATGCCGTCGCGCAGGTAGATGAGGGCCGACCGTCCGTTCGGGACCACGACGGCGTCGTCGTTCCGGCCGAAGCGGGCCTTTATGCCGGAGGAGACCTTGAGGCCGAGCAGGCGTCGCAGGTCCACGTGGCGGCGTCCCGGGAGCAGCGGCGCGTGGCCGTGGTCCGAGAGGGCGAGGACGGCGTAGTCCTCCAACAGCCGGTCCACGCCACCGGCGGCGGCGAAGATCCTGCCGACGTAATCGTCTGCCGTGCGGAGCCACTCCCGCTGCGCAGAGAGGCCGTGGTGGTGGGCGATCGAGTCCCCCTTGAAGAAGTACACGAGGTTGAAGGGCGCTGACCTCTCCTTTACGAGCATCGCCCCGACCCTGGCGGCGTACTCGTCGTTGATGCCGGCTGAGCGGCGGAGGCCGCCGCTCGCCTTGCGCCCGTTGAACCCTGTCTCCCGGCTGTAGAAGAGGTCGCCCATGAAGTACTCCTTCGGGCCCTCGACGGAGGGGCCGAGGTAGCGGCCGTTCTTGCGGTAGTTATCGACGGTCTTCAGCCTGACGGGGTGCGTGTGCGGGCCGCGGCGGACCGGGAAGTTCACGCACGCGCCGTCGAAGCCCCTATCGTGGAGCGTCTCGAAGAGGGTTGCGGCCTTCAGGTCGTCGCGGTTCATCCGCCAGACGTTGTTGTGGAAGACCTTTATGGGGCCGGTCGCCATCACGGTCTCGGTCATGGCGCCGTAGATGACCACCCGCCGCTCCCGCTCGTCGTACCAGGCGTGGCCGACGATGCCGCTCTTCGCCGGGGCCTCACCGGTCGCTATAGCGGCCGTCGCCGCGGGCGTGATGCTCGGGAAGACGGAGACCGCGTCCCAGACCGCCTCGCCACGGTCGGCCAGCGCCCCGAGGTTCGGGGTCTCGCCCGCGTCGATGGCGGAGCGCAGCACGTCGGGCCTGATGCCGTCGAGCACGAGGAGCAGGACGGGTTTGGGGGTGTCTTCAAAAGTCGCCAAGGCCCGCCTATTCTAACGCGCGGGGCGGGAAGGCCCGTGATCCCTCTCCCGGGCTCAGGCCCCTTCCGAGGACCCCCCGGCAGACTCGCTGCGGCCCAGGCGGCTGTGGGAGCGACTGTAGGCGAAGTAGAAGACGACGCCGAGGACCATCCAGCCGAGGAACCGGATCCAGGTCCCGATGGTCAGGAAGCCCATGACGAAGAGGCACAGGGCGACGGCCGCGACCGGGACCCAGGGGACCAGCGGCGTCCTGAACGCCCGGTGGAGGTCCGGCTGGGTGCGCCTCAAGACGAGCACCCCGAGGGAGACCAGCACGAAGGCGGCGAGCGTGCCTATGTTGACCAGCTCCCCGAGCGTGGTGAGCGGCAGGAAGAAGGCCAACACGGAGGCGACGATGCCGGTGATGATCGTGATCCTGTACGGCGTGCGGAAGCTCGGGTGGACCCGCGCCAGCCACGGCGGGAGCAGGTTGTCCCGGCTCATGGCGAAGGCAACCCGGCTCTGGCCGAGGATCAGGATCATGACGACCACGGTAAGCCCGATGAGGATCGCCGTCGAGACGACCAGTTGGGCGGCCGGGAAGGGCGTGTTCTCGAGCGCCGTCGCCGCCGGGGCGGACGTGGCGAGCTCCTTGTACGGCCTCAGCCCGGTAAAGACCACGGATGCCAGTATGTAGAGGACCGTGCAGATCCCGAGCGAGGCGAAGATGCCGATGGGTATATCTCTTTGCGGGTTGCGCGCCTCCTCGGAGGTCGTAGCCACGATGTCGAAGCCGATGTAGGCGAAAAAGACCAGCGCGGCCCCGGTAAAGATGCCGGTCACGCCGTAGATCGTGTCGATACCCAAGATGCTCGGTAGCAGGTAGGCATCGAGGGCGCTTCCGTAGGCATCTTCCCCAGGGGCCGGCGCCGGGATGAACGGCGTGAGGTTCGCCGCGTCGATAAACCACACCCCGAATCCGATGATAAAGAGCGTTACCAGGACCTTTATCGCGGTGATCACCTGGTTGAACTGCGAGCTTAGCTTGATCCCCAAGACCAGGACGACCGTCATCGCGAGGATGACCGCTACCGCGAGAAAGTCGACACCCGCCCCCTCCGCGTTCGGGATGAGCGCCCCCGGCACCGCTATCCCGAGAAACTCGAGAACGATGACGAAGTACCCGGACCAACCCTTGGCCACCGTCGCGGCCCCGAGCGTGAACTCGAGGATAAGGTCCCAGCCGATCAGCCACGCCACGAACTCACCCAAAGCGGCGTAGGAGAACGTGTAGGCGCTCCCTGCGACCGGCACGGTGCTCGCGAACTCCGCGTAACACAGCGCCGCCAGCGCGCAGGCCAGCCCTGCCACGACGTAGGAGAGCGCGATGGCGGGACCTGCGTACGTGGCCGCGGCCTCACCGGTCAGGACGAAGAGCCCCGTGCCGATGATGACGCCTATGCCGAAGACCGTCAGATCGAGGGGTCCTAGGGACTTGTTAAGCTTGAACTCTGGCTCTTCCGTGTCCCTGATAGATTGCTCGATAGACTTGGTGCGCATGATCCCCACAGCGGCCCTCCTTTGAGCTTCTCCCACCACCCACGTTCGCACGCTGCGCGCATTGTAAAGGGTTATGAGATGGCACGCTGACCCGGACGTACCGGGCCGGTGTTACTCGGCGGCCGGGGAGGCGCTGGCGTCGGATTCGGCGCCGTTCTCCGCCGCTGGCGAGGCGCTCGAAGGGGCCTCTTCCTCGGCGGGGTCCGCCGCCGGGGAGGCGCTGGAGGGCGCCTCTTCCTCGGCGGGGTCCGCCGCCGGGGAGGCGCTGGAGGGCGCCTCTTCCTCGGGGGCCGGAGAGGCGCTGGATGGGGCCTCGTCCCCACCGGGGATCAGGCCCCCGCCATCGGGTACGCCTCCAGGCACGCCTCCGGGCACGCCTCCGGGTACGCCCCCACCCTGCCGGATGGAGTCTATGACGCCCCCGCCACCGCCGTAGTCAACGTCCCCGCCGGAGAGCGTTGAGCCCGCGCCGGAGTCGTCGAACCCGGCGACGTGTATGCCGGGGGCGGCGCCGTAGGGGCACTCGGCCCAGATGCCGCAAGAGAGGCTGTTGCCGATAAGCTTCTCCACGCCCCAGATAGCGACCAGGCAGATCACCAACGCCACGACGGCGGCGAGGAGGGCCTTCATGAGTATGGGCCGCCTCGCGGGCGTCGGCAGTTGCCTGAACCAGTCGACGGCCGCCCTCATGCGCCCGGCGAAGTTGTCCCTGAGGTCCGGGCGTCCCGGGGGGTTGGCCTGCGCCGTGGGGGCCTCCCGTTCGGGGACCACCTGCTCCTGCGGGTCCGTCTGGCGTCCCACCCGACGCTCCTGGAGCCTCGTCGCGCCGCTACGCACCCGGCCTGCGGCGCTCTCTATATAGGCCTTGAGGACGGCGGAGCCGCCGGTGATGATCATGGCCGTCAGGGCGGCCCCGAGCAGCGTCCCCGCCACGCCGAAGCGCGACGTGACGAAGGCCGCCCCGGTGGAGGCGAGGCCGGCGGCCATGACCTGGTGGGTGTCCATCCCGGGATTTCCGCTCCTGGTGCTCATGAGAGAAGAATTTAGCAGCCACCCCACGGGGTTTCAAAGACGAATTTCGGTGTACGTCCCCCATACGCCCCCGGCGCCTCCGTAGCGCTGAGGGCCCGCGCCCGGTTAGAATTCCCCCGTTCTACGTAAGTTCGACGACACACGCGAGAGGATGAGGATGGCCGGCACAGAAAACGGGAAGTTCTCCGAGTTATTCGAGGTCATAGAGAATTACGCTCGGCGCGAGTACCACTATCAGGACAAGGCGCTCCAGATCATAGCCGGCTCGTACGTGTTCATGTTCGAGAGCGAAGACATGCCGGACGCCCGCCCCGTGCTTGACGGCATCCTCGAGCAGTACGACTACGCCTTCACCACCATCGAGCGCGGCAACCTCGACCCCCTCATCGTGGACGCCATCGTGAAGGTCGCCCTCTACCGCGAGGAGTACATGGAATGGGGCATCAACCGCCTCGGCAAGGTCCTCGAATCCCTCTTCCGCCGCTCCCGCATCGACGACACTTACGCGGACTACGTCGAGGACTCGGCACTCGTAATCCGCGGCCTCGAAAGGATGATCACCGGCTCGGTCCTGGAAGATTTCGTCGAGACCGCGAACGGGAATTGAGGTTTTGGGGCTCCGGGTCTTGAGGTCACAGGCACCAGAGAAAGAGGATGAACCGTCCCCGGATGGCTCGATGGTCTCCGGAGCACAAGCCCGTTACCGCGCCGAGGATGATCCCAAACACCTCAAAACCTGAAACCTCAGAACCTTCCCTTCAGCTCGCCGCCATCACCTCCGGCATGAGGTCGCGGAGGAAGCGGCCTGTATGGGAGCTTTCGGCCCGGGCGATATCCTCGGGGGTGCCGGTCGCCACGATCTCGCCGCCGCCGTCGCCGCCCTCGGGGCCGAGGTCTATTACGTGGTCGGCCGAGCGGATGACGTCGAGGTTGTGCTCGATGACGATGACGGTGTTCCCGGCGTCGACGAGCCGGTGCAGGATGTGGAGCAGCTTCTCCACGTCCGCGAAGTGCAGCCCCGTTGTCGGCTCGTCGAGGATGTAGACGGTCTTGCCGGTCGCCCGCTTGCCGAGCTCGCTCGCGAGCTTGACCCTCTGGGCCTCCCCGCCCGAGAGCGTCGTCGCCGGCTGGCCGAGCCGGACGTACCCGAGGCCGACGTCCCGCAAGGTGTCCATGCGGCGCGCTATGGCGGGGACGGGGGCGAAGAAGCCGCAGGCCTCCTCGACGGTCATGTCGAGCACGTCGGAGATGGACTTGCCCTTGTAGGTGGCGCGGAGGGTCTCGGTGTTGTAGCGGCGGCCCTTGCAGACCTCGCACGGGACGTAGACGTCGGGGAGGAAGTGCATCTCTATCCGGATCTGGCCGTCGCCCCGGCACGCCTCGCACCGCCCGCCCTTCACGTTGAACGAGAACCGCCCGGGCTTGTAGCCCCTTATCTTGGCCTCCGCCGTCGAGGCGAAGAGCTGGCGGATGTGGTCGAAGACCTTGGTGTAGGTGGCGGGGTTGGAGCGCGGCGTCCTGCCGATAGGGCTCTGGTCTATGTCTATGACCTTGTCCACGTTCTCGATGCCACGCAATCCGGCGTGGCGGCCGGGCCGGTGCTTGCCCCGGCTCACGGCGTTGGCGAGGGCCTTGTAGAGGATCTCGTTTACGAGCGTGCTCTTCCCCGACCCCGAGACACCTGTTATGCACGTGAAGACGCCGAGCGGGAACTCGACGTCCACACCCTTCAGGTTGTGCTCGGTCGCGCCGAGGAGACCGATGGCCCCGGTCGGCTCGCGGCGCTCCTCAGGGGGCTCTATCCTGCGACGGCCGGAGAGGAAGTCGCCGGTGACGGAGCGCTCCTCGGCCTCCACGTCCTCGACAGAGCCCGTGGCGATGATCTCACCCCCGTGGACCCCCGCGCCCGGCCCGACGTCCACGACGTAGTCGGCGGCCCGGATCGTCTCCTCGTCGTGCTCGACGACGACGAGCGTGTTCCCGAGGTCCCTCAACCGCTCAAGCGTCGCGAGCAACCTCCGGTTGTCCCGCTGATGCAGCCCGATCGACGGCTCGTCCAGGACGTAGAGGACGCCCACGAGCCCGCTGCCGACCTGCGAAGCAAGCCTGATGCGCTGCGCCTCACCACCCGAGAGCGTCCCGGCAGAGCGGGCGAGGGTGAGGTAGCCGAGGCCAACGTCCACCAGGAACCCGAGACGCTCCCGGATCTCCTTGACGACCCGCTCACCGATGAGCCATTCGCGCGTCGTGAAATCTACCTCCTGGAAGAAGTCTTGCGCGTTCCAGACGGAGAGCTCGGTGAACTCGGAGATGCTCTTGTCCCCCACGGTGACGGCTAGCGCCTCGGGGCGCAGCCTCGCACCCTTGCACTTCGGGCATGGGACGTGGCTCATGAACTCTTCGATCTTCTCGCGGCGGTACTCGGAGTCCGTCTCGGCGTACCGCCGGGTCAGGTTGCTCACGACGCCGTCGAACTGGGTCATGTACTGGCGGCGGCGGTTATAGCGGTTCTTGTAGGAGACGTAGATCCTCTCCCCATCCGTCCCGTAGAGGATGAGCTTCTTGTGCGCCTCGGGGAGGTCCCGCCACGGCACGTTCAGGTCGATGTCGTACTTCTCCGACAGGGCGCCCAGCACGCTCCCGTGGTACTCCGTCTGCGTGTTGGCCCACGGCACGACCGCGCCCTCGTTGACGCTCAAGTCCTCGTTCGGCACCACGAGCGCGGGGTCGATCTCCAGCCGGCTCCCGAGCCCGTCGCACCGGTCGCAGGCGCCGTGCGGGCTGTTGAACGAGAACGTCCTCGGCTGTATCTCGGCTATGGAAGCCCCGCAGTTCGTGCAGGTAAATGACTCGGAGAAGAGCATCGACTCGCCCGAACCGTCCGTCTCGACGGTCTCTATCTGGACCAGTCCCTCGGCGAGCTTCAGGGCGGTCTCGATGGAGTCGGTGAGGCGGCGCTCCATGCCGTCCCGGATCACGAGCCGGTCGACCACCACCTCGATGTCGTGCTTGTAGTTCTTGTCGAGGCCGAGGTCCACCGGCAACTCGTGGGTCTCCCCGTCCACCCGCACCCGCGCGTAGCCCTGCTCGGCGAGATCCTTGAACATCTTGCCGTACTCGCCCTTGCGGCCCCGCACCACGGGTGCTAACACCATGAAGCGCGTCTTCTCCGGGAGGGTAAGCACCTTCTCGACCATCTGCTGCGGGCTCGAGGAGGCAACCGGGAAGCCGCAGACGTGGCAGTGCGGCCGGCCGGCGCGGGCGTAGAGGAGCCTGAGGTAGTCGTAGATCTCCGTCACCGTGGCGACCGTCGAGCGGGGGTTGTTGGACGTGGTCTTCTGGTCGATGGAGACGGCAGGCGAGAGGCCGTCTATGTGGTCCACGTCGGGCTTGTCCATCTGGCCGAGGAACTGGCGGGCGTACGCCGAGAGGCTCTCGACGTAGCGGCGCTGGCCCTCCGCGTAGATCGTGTCGAAGGCCAGCGAGGACTTGCCGCTCCCGGAGAGGCCTGTAACGACGACCATCACGTCGCGGGGCAGGGAGACGGTAACGTCCTTCAGGTTGTGCTCGCGCGCTCCCCGCACGACGATCTGGTTATCGGCGATGGGCCATCACCCCTTCTCTCGAAACGTTACCGGCAAGTATACGGCCCCCTCTAGGGAGGCCAAAGAACCAGATTACTCTTTGGCAGATTTTAGCACCGGGCGGCGGCCCGGGAAGGGCCGGAGTTTTCATCCCAAAGCCTTCCGGCTATCGGCTTTCGCCCGTCAACTCCCGTCGTCCTCCATCGTACCGCTGAGGGCTAAGGCCGAAGCCCCGGGCGTGCTGAGAGCGGAGCCCGAAGGGCGCGGCGCGCTGACAAGCGCAGGCGAAGCCGGAGCGTGCCGAAGAACAACGTTTGCCATTCGCGTGGGTTGGCTTCACAATGATACTGGCCCGTTACACCGCGTTGCGAACGGAGTTGTCCGTGATCCTGAAAGACTTTTCCCGGGTGCTGTTGGAGGAACTGGGCGCCGACTGTCCGCTCCCCGGTGACCCATCCCGCACGGTCTCGGGCCTGGCCGTGGACGAGTCGCTCAAAGGCTGGCTCGGCACAGACGAGGCCGCGGTGACGGCGAGACCTGGCCTGGACGAGGAATTTCTGCGGGAGGTCGCCGCGGGCGGCTCCCCGGCCGTGGTGTGGCGGTCCGAAGCGAAGGCGCCGCCGGAGGCCCTGGAGCGGGCCTCGGCCCTCGGCCTGGCCCTCTTCGAGCTCGCCCCCGACGTACCGCTGCGGCGGTTGAGCGCGCTCTTCGGGGGCGGCGACGCCCTCCTGCTGCTCTCCCACGGAGCCGGCAGGGCTTTGCTCGAGGGCGCGGGGGGCGAGTCCTCCGTCGCCGAGACCGCCGCCCGCGTCTCGGGGCTTCTCGGCCGCTCCGTGGTCGTGGAAGACAGGGTGGGGCGTCTGATCTCCTCGGCCCCGAACCCGGAGAGCGGCGAAGAGAACCCGCTGCGGGATCTCCTGGAGGAACGCGCCCTGCGCGCCTCGCGCTCCTCCGGGGTGGATGAGACCAGGCGCGAGCGCCGGGACCGCTACGCCAGGCTGCCGGACGGCTACCTCTCCGTCCCCGTCGAGCGGTGGCGCGTCGAGGACAACGAGCTTTTCTGGACGCCCATCGGCACCGGCTCCCCGGCGGGCTACCTGTGGGTAGACCTCGAAGGCGAGACCCTCAAGCCCGAAGACGTCGTCCTCCTCTACTGGGCCAGGCGCGTCCTTGAGACCGAGCTTGGCAAGGACCGCGTGCGCCTCGAGACCGAGCTCGGCGTGCGGGGGGACTTCGTGGACGACCTGGTCAAGGGACACTACGGTTCGGTGAACCTGCTGCTGCAGCGGGCGGGATACCTCGGGGCGGACCTCGCTGCGGGAGCGCTCGTCCTGATCGTGGACATCGACGACTTCGCCCGCTACCTCGAACGCCGCCGGCCGAAGGAACCCGCGATCCAGGAGCTCAAACGCCGCCTGGCCGAAGCGGTACGGATGCAGACCCGCCAGCTCTTCCCGAACTTTCTCCTCGGGCCGCGCTCGGACAACGTAATAGTCTTCCTGGGCTCCTCGGAGGAGACCCCGACCGAGGACCTGCCGGAGAAGGCGCAACTTCTGGCCAAGGGCGTGCAGCGTTACGTCAAGGGCCTGCTGCCCGACCTGACCATCTCCGTCGGCATCGGCCGTCACAAGACGGACCCGGCCCTCCTACCCGACGCCTACTCGGAGGCTGAGGTGGCCCTTGAGATCGGCCACCGAATCCACGGCCCCTCCGCCGTCTCGACCTTCGAGGGCACCGGCACCTACAAGCTCCTCTTCCGCGTCCTCCAGGAGAACCCGGAGGAACTCGAAGCCTTCTACCATGAGACTCTAGAGCCCGTCGTCCGCTACGACTCCCGCTACAGCACCGAGCTCGTCCAGACCCTCGTCACCTACCTCGGCAACGACGCCTCGACCGTCCGCACCGCCTCGGACCTCTACGCCCACCGGCACACGATCCGCTACCGCCTCGACCGCGTCGGCGAGCTCACGGGCCTCGACGTGGACAAGAGCGAGGACCGCGAACGCATCACCCTCGGCATAAAGGCGATGCAACTTCTCGGCCGCGTCCCC
The DNA here is from genome assembly GCA_902805985.1 of uncultured Rubrobacteraceae bacterium. Taxonomy (GTDB): domain Bacteria; phylum Actinomycetota; class Rubrobacteria; order Rubrobacterales; family Rubrobacteraceae; genus Rubrobacter_D. The sequence continues at coordinate 5,936 of CADCUW010000192.1, read as the reverse complement.
GAGAGACCGACCAGCTTCGCGGATAGGTAGGTTCGAGGTTTTATAAGGTTCCAGGCTCCGGGTTTTGGGCAGGGGCGACCTTACCTCCGTAAGAGGATCCCTCGTGCCGCGAACCTTCCGCCTCCTTGTACATCCGCCCCAACAAACGGCCGCGGCGGGCGGGCCATCTTTGTACATCCGGCTAAAGACCGTCTCCGGGACGGACCATAGACTATGTTCCGAGAGAATATACTCCCGTTTCCTGAGGAGGGACTTTGCGACGGTTAACAATCTTCATGCTGACGACGATGATGCTCGTGCTGGCGGTGCCGGCGCTGGCGTTCGCGCAGGACGCGCCCTCGACGGCGGACCTGTCGCTCGCGATGGACACGATGTGGGTGATCCTCGCGGCGGTGCTGGTGCTGTTCATGCAGGCCGGGTTCGCGATGCTCGAGGTCGGCTTCTCCAGCATGAAGAACGTCGGGAGCGTGGTGGCCAAGATCCTGGTCAACCTCTCGATAGCGGCCCTCCTCTTCTGGGCCGTCGGCTTCGCCATCACCTTCGGCACGGGTAACGCCATCTTCGGGACGCAAGGCTGGTTCCTCGCGGTGCCCGCCGGGCAGGTCAACGAGGTCTACGCCGGGCTCGCATGGACGCAGGTCCCGCTCTCGGCCAAGTTCCTCTTCCAGGTGGCCTTCTGCGCCGTCTCTTTGGCCATCGTGTGGGGCACGATGCTGGAGCGGACGAAGTTCGCCGTCTACGTCGTCTTCGCGGTCGTCTTCGCGGGCCTGCTCTACCCGCTGGTGGGACACTGGATCTGGGGCGGCGGCTGGCTGACCGATCTCGGCATGCAGGACTTCGCCGGCTCGACGGTCGTCCACCTCTCGGGCGCCATGGCCGCGCTCGCCGGAACGCTCCTCCTCGGCCCCAGGCTCGGCAAGTACGACGATGAGGGCCGTCCGGTCACCATTCCGGGTCATAACATGCCGCTTGCGGTTCTCGGCGTCCTGATCCTGTGGGTCGGCTGGTACGGCTTCAACCCCGGCTCGACGATGGCGGCCAGCACCCAGATCGCCGACATCGCCCTCACGACAACCCTGGCCGCGGCGGCCGGCGTGCTCGGCGCCATGAGCATGAGCTACATGTACCGCAAGAACATCGACGTCGGCATGGGCGGCAACGGCGCCATAGCGGCCCTCGTCGCGATCACCGCCCCTTGCGCCTTCGTGGCGCCCTGGGCCTCCATCGTTATCGGCTTTGTGGCGGGCGTCATCATGTACGCGACGCTGGTCTTCGTGGACAGGATCGGGGTCGACGACCCGCTCGGCGCCATAGCCGCCCACGGCATGGGCGGCATCTGGGGCACGCTCTCGTGCGGCCTCTTCACGACCCCGGCGCTGGCCGCGGTCGGCCAGCCCGGCCTCTTCTACGGCGGAGGCTTCTACCAGCTCGGCATCCAGGCTCTTGGCATCGTGGCCTGCGGCGGCTTCGTCTTCCTCGCCTCGCTCGCGGTCTTCGCCACCCTCAAGGCGACCATCGGCATCAGGGTCAAGCCCGACCAGGAGCTCGACGGCTTGGACATCCACGAGCACGGCGTCTTCGGCTACCCGGACCTCGTCGCCACGGACTACCAGAACGGCAACGGACACGGCAGGTCCCGCCAGCCGGTAAGGGACGCCTAGAGGAAAGGTTTCGGCACCGGCCGGGGGATCTCTTCTCCCGGCCGGTGCTTTTTCGCGCCCGCCGCCTCCCGGGGCGGAGTTCTGTATGCTGGAACGAGGAGCCAATCTAATAAAGCACGGAGGGCAGCTTGGAGGCACCCATAACGCAGGCCACGGCGCACAACAACACCATCGTCGTTGTCTTCCCGGACCGCGTCGAGATCAAGAGCGGCTGGCAGTCCCAGAACGTCGAGTCTTTTAGCCTCAAGGAGGTCGCCGTGGTGGCGACGAGAGGCCTCGTGAACGCGACGCTGAAGCTCGAAACCAACAAGGGCCGCGTCCTGGAACTGACGAGGATGGCCCTCCCTGACGCCCGTAGAGTAAGGAACACCATCGAGTCCCAGAAGCGCCTGGCCGGCCTCTACGAGTAGCGGGTGTCGGTCGGCGTCGAAGATCCGCGCCGGACGAGGCGGAGGATCCCGGCCAAAGCCAGGCCGGTCGGGATGCCGTAGAGCAGCGGCAGGAACAACGCGGCGGGGACGACCTCGAAAGCAACGTTCTCGGCGAACCCGAAGCCTTCTAGATAGGTCCCGATGGCGTCTTTGATCTTGTTCTGCTCTGCCGCGATGTCGAGAGAGTACCAGTACTCGTAGAAGAGCCCGCCAGTGGCGCTTGCCACCACCCATGCCACGCCCGAGATCCCGGCGGCCCGCAAGCCTCCCACGGAGGCCAGCGCTGCCACCATCACAACCCCGTCAAGGGCCCCAACGACGAGCCACGGCAGGACGCCTACGAATATATGCGTATCTGAGTACAGTGGCGTCTGCGAGCCGACCTCGAAGTAGGAACCGAAGGCCCAGCCCACGAACCCCATCAACGGCCACGATACGGCCGAAAGGACCGCCGCGACGTACCCGGCCCGCGACCGGCCCACCAAAGCCGAGACGAAGACGGAGACGAAGGGCGCCTGTCCAAGCGACAGGAACCCGCCGAACAAAACCAGATCTCCCAGAAAACCGCCGTCGTACGGCGGACCTCCCCAGTTGAGCTCGATCAGACCCGCACCGGCCAAAGCCCCTGCCGGCACACACCATAAAACCCACGCGAGCCACCACACGAAGCACGGACCCGCCCGCCTCCGAGATTCCACCCTACGACACCCGCCCACCGTATTTACTTACATTGTATATTTACAACGTAAGCATATCTTGTATCCTGTAAGCTGTCAACAAAGGCGTGGGAGGTTATCCGGTGGTGGAGGCGAAGAGGCGGCCCTTGAGCAGGCGGCGGGTGCTGGAGGCGGCGGTACGGTTCGCCGACCGCGAGGGGCTAGAGGCGTTGAGCATGAGGAAGTTGGGGGCGGAGCTCGGGGTAGAGGCGATGTCGCTCTACAACCACGTCCCGAACAAGGACGCCCTGCTCGACGGGATGGTGGAGGTGTTGTTGGGGGAGTTGGAGGTCCCGTCCGAGGGTGCGGAATGGGAGGAGCGCATCAGGGAGGCGTACCGGGGGTTCCGGCGTCTCGCCCGCCGGCACCCCAACGTCTTTCCGTTGCTGGTCGTCCGGCCGCCGGACACGATGGACGGGGTCTGGCTCGTGGAGGAGTTCATGAAGACCATGCGGGGGGCCGGCTTCGACCCGGCGACCGCGTTGTACGCGTTCAGGACGTTCTCCGGTTACGCGATGGGGTACGCGATGGCCGAGATCCGGGGCTTCGCCATGGAGCCGGGTGGTGGCCGGGACGGCGCGACGACCCTGTCGGCCGAACAGTTCCCCCACATCTCGGGGCTTGGAGGCACGCTCGATAAGGTAGACCGCGAGGCCGAGTTCGAGTTCGGGCTCGACCTCATCCTGGCCGGGCTGCGGGAGAAGCTCTGATCCCCTACGCCCCACAACATCTCTATGGGCGGGTGGCGTTGAGGTGAGGCGCCTGCTCGACCGGCGGCCCGGACTTCTCTGCCTGGCGGTGGTGGCCGCCCTGTTCGTCCTGACGGCGATTAGCAGGTTCTCCTTCCCCCGGACGCCCGTCAAGAACGTAGAGCGGCTGCCGCAGAAGGCCTTCGAGCCGCCGGCTGGCCTCGACCGCGTCGTCTCCGACCTGAAGAGCCCCGACGTGCTGTTCTGGGGGCTCGCGATACTCCTGGCCATCGTCCTCTTGCGCTGGACGGGCCTGTGGCGAGAGGCGGGGTTCAACCGGCCGATCACCAAGAACCTGCGGTTGCTGTGGTTCCCGCTCTTCGTCGGGGTCCTCACGCTCTCTGGCGGCGTGTTCGTCTCCGGCTTCGACGCCCTCGCGTCCGCGTTCCTGGTGGTGCTCATCGCGGTCTTCGCCGAGGAGCTCGTGTTCCGCGGACTGCTGTGGCGGGTACTCGCGCCGGGTGGGCCTGTGGGGGCCATGATCCTGACCTCCCTCCTCGCCGGCGCCCTGGCGCTCGGCAGGACCGCCACCGACGGCCCCTGGCCCGAGGCCGTCCGCATCACCGCCCTGGCCGTCTGCGGCGGCTTCACCTACGCCGCCCTCCGCTGGCGGACCGGCTCCCTCCTGCCCGTCATCGCCGTCCACGCAGCCTTCGCCTTCGCCGTGGACATCGCCACCCTCGGAACCTTCGCCTACCGGATAACGATGCTCCTCAGCACCTTGGGCTTCGTCTTCTACGGCCTCTTCCTCCTCCGAAACCGCCAGGTACGGGCCGACGGAGGCCTCGCGGGACCCAAAGCGGCGCGCGTGCGTTAGCATCAATCGAGATACCATCCGAAGGACCGAACCCGCATCCCTTGGGGGATCACCGCCCGATATACGAGGTGAGGAAGCTCCAGGAGAACCCCAGGGCCGGCGCCGCCCGCGCGTCGATCTCAAGCTGACTCGGTTCGAGGCTGGGTGCGCGTCCGTGATGAACGTTGCCGGAACCTCGTCGAAAACGGCGCCGCGTGCGCGCCGAGGACCCGCTAACCACGAACCGCGGCGACCGCCTCGTCGAAAAGCTGGCCGAGGTCACCCTCACCGTTGCGCCGGGTCCAGATCTCGCCCGCGACGTCGAGGCACGTCAGGGCACAGGCGACGATCGCCTGCGCGCGCGGATCGGGCGCGTCGCCGGCCTCGGCACCCAGGCGCATCCGGATGTTCGGCACGAGGAGCTCCTGCCACCGAAGGCGCTTCTCGAGGTGGCCGGCGCGCAGCGAGGGGGTCCCGTAGAGCATCTTCGAGATCTTGAGGGTCCTCTCGGGCGAGTACTCGGGGTCGAGGGTGAGCGCCTCCAGCGCGGCGCGCAGCGCCTCCCACGGGGGCTCGCTCGCCGGACGAGCTTCCAGGGCGTCCCTCACGGCAAGCCCCGACTCGACGAGGTTGCCGAGGACGATGTCCTCCTTCGTGCCGAAATAGCGGAACAGGGAGCGGCGCGAGATGCCGGCCTCGTGCGCGATCTGCTCCATCGTGGTGGCCTCGAAGCCCTGCTCGAGGAACAGGCGCATGGCCGCGCCGCCGATCTCGGCCCGCACCGCCCGGCGGGTGCGCTCCCGCAACCCCGGCTCCCTGGTGTCGTGTGCGTCCACGACGCCAGTGTAGCTGATCCTATGCACTCAGTACCAATTTGACACACAGTGTCAATAATGTCGTATACTGTCAACTCGACTGTTACATCCCTTCGGTGAAGGAGTACCGCATGGAAGACCACAAGCTCGGCCAGCGGGGCACGACCGCCGTCGACTACCGCGGGCAGACCACCCTCATCACCGGTGCCAGCTCCGGCATCGGTGTCGAGTTCGCGCGCGGGTTCGCCGAGCGGGGCTCGGACGTCGTGCTCGTCGCCCGGCGCCTGGAGCGACTCGAAGGGCTGGCCGCCGAACTCAGCGCGACCTACGGCATACGGGCGACGGCGATCCGGCTCGACCTGAGCCTTCCCGCTTCGGGTCAGGCGCTCGCGGAGGAGGTGGACCGGCGCGGCCTAGCGGTGACGAGCCTCGTCAACAACGCGGGTTTTGGGACCTTCGGCCCGTTCCACGCCGAAGACCCGAAGCGTCTCCGGGAGGAGATCAACGTCGACGTCGCCAACGTCGTCGATATCAGCCGGGCGTTTATCGGGCGGCTGCGGGCCGCCGGCAACGGGGTGATGATCAACGTCGCGAGCATGGCGGCGTACGGGCCCATCCCCAACATGGCCGTGTACGCGGCGGCGAAGGCGTTCGTGCTCAGTTTCACCGAGGCGCTGTGGCAGGAGTCCCTCGGCACGGGGCTGCGCGTGATCGCGCTGTCTCCCGGAGCAACCCGCACCGAGTTCAACGACGTTCTCGGCACGGAGG
>CADCUW010000191.1 GCA_902805985.1 uncultured Rubrobacteraceae bacterium | reverse complement strand
ATGACCCTCAAGCTGGCGATAGAGGAGGCCATCCAGAAGACCGCCCCTGACCTCGAAGGCATAGAGGCCGAGGGCGTGGCCGAGGAGCCCGAGCCGGCGCCGACCATCGTGGCGGGGCCCACGCTGCGCAGGAAGAAGAGGCGGCCGGAGGAGAACGGGACCGGCTGGACCGTCGTCGGGGGGTTGCCCCAACTCTCGGCGGACGGGCTGCTGGTGAAGGAGGTCTCCGGCGAGCGGGTGCTCTTCTTGAAGCTCGGGGAGGACTACTTCGCCTACCGTCACCTGTGCCCTGGCTGCGGCGGGTCGCTCGAGGGGGGCACCCTGGAGGAGGCCGAGCTGGGCTGCCCGGAATGTGGGCGGCGCTACGACGTGCGCCTGGCCGGCAAGGGGGTGGACGATCCGGGGCTGCACCTGGAGCCGATACCGCTGCTCGCGGGCGAGGTGCCCGTCCAGGAGAGGCAGGGACCTGGGCGGAGGAACATCGTGAAGATCTCGCTTTCGAGCGCGGTGGGTTGAGCCGCGTGGCCGGGCGGGGCAACGGAGGGGCATTCTCCACCTTCTCCTCGCTGCGCCGGTTCGCCCAGGAAGAGTCGGAGAAGGCGACGAGGGAGGCGGTAGAAGCCGCCCAGGAGCGCTGCGACCTCTGCAGCGAGACGATACCGCCGGGGCACCGGCACCTGCTGGACGTCTCCACCAGGGAGATGATTTGCGCCTGCCGGCCATGCTCCATCCTCTTCGACAGCGCGGCTGCGAGCGAGGGCAAGTACAGGCTCATACCCGACCGTCATCTCTCCTTCGAAGACTTCGAGATGGACGATGTGCAGTGGGAGAGCCTGCGGGTCCCCGTGGACATGGCTTTCTTCTTCTACAGCACGCCCGCCCAGCGGGTCGTTGCGTTCTACCCGAGCCCGATGGGGCCGACGGAGTCGCTCCTGAAGCTGGGCGCCTGGGAGGAACTGGAGAGGAGCAACCCTGTACTCAAGGGCATGGAGCGGGACGTGGAGGCGCTGCTGGTGAACCGGGTGCGGGGGGCGAGGGACCACTTCCTGGTACCCATGGACGAATGCTACGGCCTCGTCGGCCTCATCCGGACGCGCTGGCGGGGCCTGAGCGGCGGCCGGGAGGTCTGGGATGAGATCGGGCGATTCTTCGAGGAGCTACGGAGACGCTCCAAGATGGTCTCTAGAGAACGCTGAGACGTAGGGCCACGAGCAAAGGAGGCGGCAGGTGGCGAGCATAAGGGTAGGGAAGCCGGACACGACACACGACGCTCCCGCGCACACGCCGGGGATACACCAGGGCAACTGGCCGGGTGGCACGGCGGCGGACCCAGGCCTCGTGGAGACCGGGGAGACGGGGGCGGGTCGTCCCAGCATGAGGTCGACGGCCAGGAAGTCCACGAGCATCAACGCCGAGAAGCGAAACCCCATAGACCCGAACAGCCCGAACCTGCCGCCGAACTAGCGGGCGGCACGGTACGCGAGGTCCGAGGCCCGTAGAGGAGCGAGGAGGATCGACATCTTAAGCCCGGGAGCCGGAGACAAGGACTCAGTCTGGGGGGCCGTCCGTGCCTGATCTCGATTTCAGGATCGAGGGCGCCGAGGTCGAGGAGTTCGCGGCCGTTCCGAGCCTGTCCTTCAAGCTACGCATCGAGAACCTCGAAAGCGAGCCGATACGGTCTGTGGCCTTGAACACCCAGGTCCGGATCGCGGCGCGCCGGCGGCACTACGAGGCGGCGGAGCAGGACCGCCTGCGGGAGCTTTTCGGCGAGCCCTCCGGGTGGGGCAGCACGCTGCAAAGCCTCCTCTGGACCCACAACGTCTTGCAGGTCCCCCGGTTCTCCGGTAGCACCGTTGTGGACATGCCCGTCACCTGCACCTACGACCTCGAGGTGGTCGCGAGCAAATACTTCTACGCGCTCGAAGGGGGCGAGGTGCCGCTCGAGTTCCTGTTCAGCGGCACGGTCTTCTACGCCGCCGAAGGCGGCCTCTTGCAGACGGCCAGGATCTCCTGGGAGAAGGAGGCGGAGTACCGGATGCCGGTCCGGTTGTGGAAGGAGATGATGGACCATTACTTCCCGAACAGCGCCTACGTAAGGCTTCGCAAGGACGCCTTCGACGAACTCTACGACTACAAGGTGCGCAACGGGCTCCCGACCTGGGAGGCCGCAGTCGAGTCGCTGCTGCGGGCGAGCGAGCAGGAGGTGGAGCGCTAAGTGGACGCGGCGAAGAAGATCGCCGAGGCGGTGCTCTACGAAGGATACCTCCTGTGGCCCTACCGCCGATCGTCGAGAAAGAACCAGCAGCGCTGGACGTTCGGGGGGGTGTACCCGAGGGAGTACAGCCAGGCCAGGGGCGAGGACGACCCCTGGATCATGCAGACCCAGTGTCTGGTGCGGGGAGCCGGGGAACCTACTATTGATGTAAACGTCCGCTTCCTGCACGTTGTCGACCGTAAAGTCAACAAGAAGAGCGGCCAGACCCTGCAGCCCGTAGACGAGTTGCGGGTCGGGAAAGAGCTCTACCTATCCTGGGATGAGGCGGCCGAGCGGGAGATAGCGGTGGGGCGGTTCGGGCTCTCCGAGCTGCTGGGGCAGCCCCGAGTGGTCGAGATAGATATCCCCGGGGGCAGCACAGAGGAACCGCTGGCTGAACCAACCGGAGAGGTTATTGGCGCTCTGGTGCGTACCTGGCGACCGCTGCGCGGGGCGGTAGAGGTGGGAGCCGAGCGTTCGCAAGGGGGAACCTACAGGGTGACCGTCAGGCTAACCAACACGACCCCCTGGGGCGGCGAGAACCGGGAGAGCATGCTAAGGCAGACCTTCGTCTCGACGCACACGACCCTGAAAGTAGAAGGGGGCGAGTTCGTCTCGCTCATGGATCCGCCGGGGGAGCTCGTGGAGGCCGCGGAGGGGTGCGAGAACCTGAAGACGTGGCCCGTGCTCGTCGGGGAGGAGGGGGACCGGAGCACCATGCTCTCGTCCCCGATCATCCTCTACGACTACCCCCAGATCGCGCCGGAGAGCCCCGGTGACCTCTTCGACGGGACCGAGATCGACCAGATGCTCATCCTGAACGTCCTTAACCTCACGGACGAGGAGAAAGAAGAGATGCGCGCCTCCGACCCGCGGGGGCGCGAGATCCTGGATAGATGCGAGTCCCTCTCGCCGGAGGAGCTCATGAGGCTGAACGGTACGTTCCGGGATATCAGGATGCTGCGGGGCTAGGGTGGAGGACTTCTTCAGGGAGCACGAGGAGAGGCCGGCCCTTCAGAGCGTGGCCGTGGGCGGCGTGGAGATCGAGAAGGGGAGCCGGGTCTTGCTCTGGCCCGGCGTCGGCGGGGACATCATGGATCTCGTCCTCAGGGGAAAGGTCGCGTTCGTCGAGGGCATAGAGCAGGACTACGAGGGCCGGGTCTACATAGCCGTGACGCTCGAGGACGACCCGGGAAGGGACCTCGGGGAGGACCGCTTCCTCGGGCACCGGTTCTTCTTCTCCCGAGAAGAGGTCGAGCCGCTGGACTCCGAGGTTCCCCGTGGGTAGACGCATTCTCGTCGCCGGCATCGGCAACATCTTCCTGGGTGACGACGGTTTCGGGGTCGAGGTGGTGCGCCGGCTCGCCGGTCGCCCGCTGCCAGGGGACGTCGAGGTGAGGGACTTCGGCATCCGCGGGATGGACCTCGCCTACGCCCTGCAGGAAGACTACGGGCTCGTCGTGCTGGTAGACGCCACTCCTCGGGGTGGGGAGCCGGGCACGATCTACCTTATCGAGCCGCAGATCGAGGATGACGGGGAGGCGACGCTCGATACGCACGGTATGGACCCGGTCAAGGTGATCAAGCTCTCGCGTGCCCTTGGCGCCAGTCCGACGCGCACCCTGGTGGTTGGCTGCGAGCCCCAGTTCGTTCCCGGCGGGGAGGACTACGACGAGATGCTGATGGAGCTGAGCGAGCCGGTGGGCGCGGCGGTGGACGAGGCCGTGACGCTGGTTGAGTCGCTCTTGGAGGAACCCGACGAGAGTGGTGGGGAGGCCGGCAGCCGGCCGGACGTTTCGACGAGAAGGAGGTGAGATCGGCGTGAAGAAACTATTGCTTTTGGGCCTGATCGCGGGCGCCGCGGCGGTGGCCGTGCAGTGGCCCGAGATACAGAGGTACATGAAGATAAGGGCGATGTAGGCCGCGTGGAACGCGAGATCCGGCCACAGGGCACCGGCTCCGAGGACCTCCTCGGCGGCGTCCGACCGCGGGGGGCGACGCCTTGAGAACGTCCACCCACGAGCGCCGCGGAATCACCGTGCGGGGCATAGTGCAGGGCGTTGGCTTCAGGCCGTTCGTCTACGCCCTGGCGCGCAAGAACGGGCTCTCGGGGACGGTCCGCAACGACGCCGAGGGCGTGCGCATCGAGGTCGAGGGCGCGCCGGAGGAGTTGGACCTCTTTCTGCGCGGGATCGAGAGGGAGGCGCCGCCGCTGGCCGTGGTGGAGTCCGTGGGCTGGCAAACCCTCGCCGCGCTCGGGGACCGGGGTTTCAGGATAGAGGAGAGCCGGGAGGGGGACCGGCGCCAGGCCCTCGTCTCCCCCGACGTAGCAACCTGCGAGGACTGCCTCGCGGAGCTTCTCGACCCCTCCGACCGGCGTCACCGCTACCCGTTCACCAACTGCACCAACTGCGGCCCGCGGTTCACGATAACCCGCTCCGTCCCCTACGACCGGGCAAAGACCACGATGTCCCACTTCGGGATGTGCCCGGACTGCCGGCGCGAGTACGACGACCCGGCCGACCGCCGCTTCCACGCCCAGCCCAACGCCTGCCCGGCGTGCGGCCCCCGGGTGCGCCTGCTCGACCGCTTCGGCCATGAGTTGCGCGTCAGGCCGGGCGACCCCATCTCGCGGACGGCCCGGATGCTGCGCGGACGGGCCGTCGTCGCCATAAAGGGCCTCGGCGGCTACCACCTGGCCTGCGACCCGTTCGACCCCGCGGCGGTAAGGACGCTCCGAAGCCGTAAGGCGCGCCAGGACAAGCCGTTCGCGCTCATGGCCCGCGACCTCGCGCAGGCGCGGGAGCTTTGTCGCATCACGCCTGAGGAGGAGGCCCTCCTCACCTCCGCTGCCCGGCCCATCGTGCTCCTGGAGCGCCGGAAAGACGACGGTGTGGCAGAGGAGGTAGCCCCGCGCCAGAAGACGCTCGGGGTGATGCTGGCTTACACGCCGCTGCACCACCTGCTCTTGCGCGACGCCGGCATCCCGCTCGTGATGACGAGCGGCAACAACGCGGACGAGCCGATCGCCTACCGCGACGATGTGGCGTTCGAGCAACTCGGCGACATAGCCGACTACTTCCTGGTCCACGACCGTCCCATCCACACGCGCTGCGACGACAGCGTCTCCCGGGTAACGGCGGGAAGCCCCTATCACCTGCGGCGCTCGCGGGGCTACGCGCCCGCGCCGCTGCGGCTGGCCGGCGGCTTCGCGCGGCACACCCTGGCGTGCGGCGGGGAGCTCAAGAACACCTTCTGCCTGGCCAAGGATCGCCACGCGTTCCCGAGCCACCACGTCGGGGATATGGAGAACTACGAGACGCTGCGGTCCTTCCGCGAGGGCGTCGAGCACTACTGCCGGCTCTTCGACGTGCGGCCCGAGCTTGTCGCCTACGACCTCCACCCCGATTACCTCTCGACGGCGTACGCCCGCGAGTTGGAGGAGGACGGGTTACCCGCGGTCGGCGTCCAGCACCACCACGCGCACGTCGCCAGTTGCCTCGCGGATAACGGGCGCCCCGACGGAGAGCGCGTCATAGGGGTCGCCCTCGACGGGACCGGCTACGGCACGGACGGCGCCATCTGGGGCGGGGAGTTCTTCGAGGGCAGCGTGGAAGCGGGTTTCGTTCGGCGGGCTCACCTGGACTACGCGCCGCTGCCGGGCGGGCCGGCGGCGATCCGGCAGCCCTGGCGCGGCGGGATCGCGCGTCTCATCCAACTCTACGGCGAAGAAGAGACGCTGAAGCTCCCGCTCGCCGTCGTGAGGGAAGCCGGCGAGCGCAACGTGCGCCTGATCTCGCGTCTCGTGGAGCGCGGGTTGAACTCGCCGCCCACCTCCAGCGCCGGCCGACTCTTCGACGCCGTCGCGGCCCTCGTCGGGGTGCCGGGCTCCGGACGCGCCACCTACGAAGGTCAGGCGGCCGTAGAGCTGGAGCTGACCGCGGACGGCCCGGCCGGCAGGGGCTACCCGTTCCGGCTGCGGCCCGAGGGAGGGATGTGGGTCGTGGAGACCGGAGGGATCGTGGTCGGTGTCGTCGAAGACCTGCTGGCCGGGCGAGAGAAGGGGGAGATATCCGCCGGGTTCCACCGGACGATGGCCGAGGTGGTCGTCTCGGTTTGCGAGCGGATCCGGGACGGGGGAGGGGCTGACGCCGTCGCGCTCTCGGGGGGCACCTTCCAGAACTTGCTACTGGTGAATCAAGTGTTAGAGTGCCTGGAGGGGAAAGGCTTCGCGGTCTACCTGCACAAGCGGGTGCCGACCAACGACGGCGGGCTCGCCTTGGGCCAGGCCGTGCTGGCGAATAGCTCTGTTCATATGGGATAGGAGGCAGAGGGGCATGTGTTTGGGGATACCGGGCCAGATCGTCGAGATCCTGGACGAGGATATCTATCTCGCGAAGGCCGAGGTCGGGGGGGTCCGGAGGAACATAAACATCGGGCTGGTCCACCACGACGAGCAGAGGATAGAGATCGGGGACTGGGTCCTCATCCACGTG
>CADCUW010000190.1:572-6763 GCA_902805985.1 uncultured Rubrobacteraceae bacterium | reverse complement strand
CGTTCTCGAGCTCGTCTTCGGGGTCGCGTGCGGGCTCGCGGTCGCCGACGTGCTCGTGAGGCTCATCGGGACGGGGACCGTCCAGATCGGGGTGGTCATAGCGCTTGCGATGACCGTGGCGTGGCTGTTCGGCGGCGGCCCTATGCTCGTCTCCGAGGCGGGCGTTACGGCGCTCTTCACGGTTATGCTGGACCCTACGACCTCGGGTTGGTCGCCGGACCGTTTCGTGGACGCGATGCTCGGGGCCGGGGTGGCGCTCCTGATCCGGGCCGTCTTCCCGAGCGATCCGAAGGAGCTCGTGGAGCGGGCGGCGCACCCGATCTTCGACGACCTCGTGGAGTCTTTGAGGGAGATGGCCGCGGCCTTGCGGGCCGGGAACCTGGAGATGGCCGAGCATGCCCTGCAGAAGGCGCGGGAGACGGACGCGCGGGTAGGCTCCCTCAAGGAGGCCCTCGACGCCGGCTACGACACCGCGAAGCTCTCTCCGCCCCGGCGGCGGGCGCTCGGGCAGCTCGGGTTCTACGCGACCGCCGCCGACCAGCTAGACCTCGCCGTCCGCAATGTCAGGGTGCTGGCGCGGGCCGCAGTGACCATGGTGCGGGAGGGCACGGAGGCCCCGGAGGAGCTCTCGGACACGATCCTCGATCTCGCCCGCGCCGTGGAGGCGCTCGCCACCTACATCGAGGAGCCCGAGCACCCGCTGGACACCCGCCGGTTCGCGCTCGAGGCGGCCGAAGAAGCAACCGCCGTGCTCCGGGATCGCAGCGACCTCCAGACGAGCATGATGGTCGGCCAGATCCGGTCAACCGCCGTGGACCTCCTGCGGGCCTCCGGCATGACCGCCACCGAGTCCCTCGAAGCCCTCCACGAAGCCGCCAACCGCGCCACGAACCACCCGGCCCCCGCCGCCTGACGACCAGCCCATCCACCCACTAATCGTAGGGGCGGGTCCGAGACCCGCCCGCACCCCGGCAACCGCCGACCCGCGGCGGTCGTCACGGTAGACCGGCGGGGTTCGCCGAAACCATCCACAGATAGCAGGGGCAGTTCGCGAACCGCCCCCGACCGTGATATTTTTCGGTCATGGGCGACACTCTGGCATAAGACCTTAGATCATCCAGGTCCGCGACCGCGGACCGTATCCCGTCCGGCGGTCATCACCACGAGGAGCAGACCATGCCGCAATCCCAGAATCCCTCCCGGGAACACCCTTCCGAGGAACCTCTCGAGCCGTTCACGCGCTCGGACGAGTTGAGCGGGCGCGTGGCCGTCGTCACCGGCGTCGGGAGGCGGCGGGGCATAGGGTCGGCCGTCTGCCGGGCGCTCGCCGCCCGCGGCGCCGACGTCGCCCTCTCCTACTGGAAGGCCTACGACCGCGGGATGCCGTGGGACCCAGACGAAGAAGAGCCCCGACGTCTCGTCGAGGAGCTCGGGGGCGGGGGCGTCAGGGCCGCGGCGGTCGAGGTGGACCTCTCGCTGGCCGGTTCCCCGAAGGAGCTTCTCGACGCGGTGGATGAGAGGCTCGGTGTCCCGTCCATCCTCGTCAACGTTGCCGCCCACTCGACCCGCGACGGCTACGAGCGGCTCGACGCCGAGACCATCGACGACCATCACGCCGTCAACGTGCGGGCGATGGCGCTGCTGTCGGTGCTCTTCGCGCGGCGGTATCCGGGCGGTCCGGGAGGCAGGATCGTCAACTTCAGCTCCGGGCAGTCCCTCGGGCCGATGCAGGATGAGTTGGCCTACGGCATGACCAAGGGGGCAATCGAGGCGTTCACGAGGTCGCTCGCGGCCAGCGTGGGGCATAAAGGCATCACTGTCAACGCCGTCAACCCCGGTCCCACGGATACGGGCTGGATCCCGGAGGAGCTTGGACGGAAGTTGCTGCCGAAGTTCCCGGCAGGCAGGATCGGGCAGCCGGAGGACGCGGCGCGGCTTGTGGCGTTCTTAGCCGGCGACGAGGCCGCCTGGATCACGGGCCAGACGATCCACTCCGAGGGAGGCTTCGTCAGAGGTTAGGGGTGACGTTCCCGGAAAACATGCGCTAACATTACCCGGTCATGAAGATGCCGAACAAGTGGCCGAAGCCTTTCGGCGGAACCCCAAAGAAGCTTCTCGACGAAGACGACGGCGGCCCCGACGCCCCGATTCGCGGACCGCTCTTCCCGCGCCCCGTGTTCGTCGGCCTGCTCGTGGTCTTCTGCGTCTCCCTGATGCTCACGGCAGACTGGTTCGGGCTTCTCTTGCTCAACCCCAGGGTGAGCGAGCGCATAGGACCGCTCAACACCGTCCGCGTGATGGCGGTCCTTATGACCGGCATCGCCGTCCCCTCCGCCCTCCTGATGCTTCACTACAACCGCCTCTACTCCTACGTCTCCGAGCACAACGTCTTCTTCGCCATAACGTTCTCGCTCTCCTTTATGCTCGGCTTGCCCTGCGCCCTCGTCGGGGTGTTCGGATAAAAGCGTTAGGCTTTGAGGCTCTAGGTTTTGCCTGGTGGGAGTGTCCGTGTTCGGGAGAAGGTTTGTCCGGCTACCTCAAGACCTGAAACCTCAGAACCTCAAAGCCTATAATCTGCGGATGGCTGACCGCTCTATAGAGTTCACGCGCGAGTTGCCCGGTCCCAACGAGGTGTTCGGGCGTGACGGGGCGCCCCTCTCCCATTACGGGCCCGTGCTGGAGGAGATGGGCCAGATGGGCCCCGGGGAGTGGGGGCGGAGGGTCGGCCTCGCCCACGAGCGGCTGCTCGGCGTGCAGCGGGATCTCGGCATCCCCGACCGGGAAGACAAGACCTACCCGACCGACTACGTGCCGCGCCTGGTGCCGGCCGTGGGGTGGGAGATGCTGGATCGCGGGCTGACCCAGCGGATGCTGGCCATCAACGAGTGGCTTCGGCGGTTGGAGAGAGGAAAAGACGAGGTCGTGCCGGCGGAGATCCTTTCGAGCAGCGTCCTCTACGACGGGTCCATCCCGACGCGGTTCGGGGGCGTGCCGAACCGGCAGATGGGCTTCGACGTGGTGGCCGTCGAGTCGGGGGAGGCCGGCGGGTGGGAGTACCTCATCATCGAGGACAACGCCAAGATGCCCGTCGGCCTCGAGCCCATGCACCTCTTGCGGGCGCGGACCGCCGAGGTGCTGCCCGAATCTTACGCCGCGCTCGGCGTCAGGCCGCTGGACGATCTTATGGAACGCTTCGGCGAGGTGCTCAGGGCGGCCTCACCCAGGGAAGATCCGACCATCGCCGTCCTCACCGTCGGCTACGAGGACCAGTACTTTCTCGACCATAACGTCTTCGCCAGGGAGCACGGGGCCATACTCGCGGGGCGCCATGAGGTGGAGTTGGACCGGGGCGGCTACCTCATCCACCGGGAGAGCGGGCGCAGGATCGACGTGATCTACGAGCGCATAGAGGACGGCAGGATCTACGACGACCTGCCAGGCCTTGTAGAGAGCCAGGCCGCCGGCAAGGTCGAGGCCGTCTTCGCCCCGAACCTCGGCATCGCCGACGACAAGGGCGTCTACCCGTTCGTCCCGGAGATGATCCGGACCTACCTCGGCGAGGAACCCGTCCTCCAGAACCTCCGCACCTACTCCCTAGCGGTCGAGGAGGACAGGAACTACGTCATGGACCACTTCGACGAGCTCGTCGTGAAGAGCCGCAGCGGCTGGGGCGGCAAGGGCGTCCTGATCTCCCCGGAGGAGACCGAGGAGGCCATACGGGAGTTCCGCGCCGGGGTCGAGAAAAATCCCGTCGAGTTCGTCGCCCAGGAGACTATAGACTTCTCCACCCACGTCCTCTGCGAGACAGGCGACGAAGGCTTCCGCCTGCGCGACTCCTACGCCGACTACCGGATCCACGCCCTCGCCCCCGACGAAGGGACCGTCTGGTTGGTCCCCGGCGCCATGACGAGGGTGGCCGCCCCGGGTAGCAGGCTCGTCAACGTCTCCAGCGGCGGCGTGACGAAGGACACGTGGGTGCTGGGACGTTAGCCCGGGGCTCCTACGCCAGTCCTATCGGGCGGAGCACGGTGCCCGCGGCGGTGCCCTCGATCTTGTTGACCCCGAGCACGTAGGCGAACTTGTAGACCTCGTCCCTGGCGAGCCCCTCCTGGTTCTGGTACTCGAGGATATGGACGCCCTGGCGCA
Source organism: uncultured Rubrobacteraceae bacterium (assembly GCA_902805985.1). Taxonomy (GTDB): domain Bacteria; phylum Actinomycetota; class Rubrobacteria; order Rubrobacterales; family Rubrobacteraceae; genus Rubrobacter_D. The sequence goes on along the minus strand of CADCUW010000190.1, from coordinate 2,617 downwards.
CGAGCAGGTAGACGTGGACCGGGTTGAAGCTCGTGCCGTCGTCTAGTTGCTCTTTGGGCGGCAGGACCTCCACGCCCGAGGTGTCCGTGCCGACGGCGAGCGCCCCCTTCTCCTCCACGAGCCACCTCGCCCCAGAGACCGTGAGCCCGGCCGTATCCACCTTGGCCATCTCTTCCTCGTTCGCGCCGACGCCGTTCCCCTCCATCCACACGCCCGCCGTCCCCGTGCGCACGAGCACCACGTCGAGGGGGTCGATGTCCACGCCCTGCTCGTCCAGCGCCTTCTGGAGCCGGTCCGGGCCTATGGCGTAGCTCTCCGGCAGCGGGTCTTGCCCGGCGCTCTTGGCGACGTCGATCATGGTGGCCGGCGCCACTATGGGGGGGATGGTCTCGGCGCCCATCTTCAGGAGGCCCCAGTCGCTCTGTATGTCCGAGTAGCGGTAGCCGTTGTAGGCGTGCGGCGGGTCGCCCTCGAAGATGTGGCCTAAAGAGTCGATCTGGGTGGCGACGTTGTCGCTGATGAACATGGCGTTGCTCGTGAAGGTCGTGTGCAGCGAGTTGTCCTCCTCGCTGCGCACGAAGTCCAGGTCGTTCTGGTTGAGCATCCCGGTGGGCGTGCGGAAAGAGATGATCTCGCCCGGGTTATGCCCGGCGAACTTGTAGCTGCTGCGCTTGTACGTGAGCCCGAGGTCGTAGACCTTGCCCTCCTTGACCTGCGAGAGCGCCTTCTTCGTGAGCTCCGGGCCGAGCTCGTTGAGGTTGCCGAGCTGATCTTCGTCACCCCAGACCCAACCCCATCCCTCGCCCTTCTTCCACTGCTTGGGCGTGACGGAGGGCGAGTCTTGCGCCCTGGCCACGCCCCGGTCCCTCGGGGCGGCGAGCAGGCCGACCGCCGCCGCGGCCGTGAGACCCAGCGCCCCCGCCTTGGCCAGGAACCCCCGCCGTGTCAGGTAACCATTACGAAAGTCGTCCACAAGCTCCCGCGTACGGTCGCCACGGTCCACGATGAACCTCCTTCTGGTGCGCTTCCCCGGACCGCAACATAGCATGCACCATAAGCTACGTAAACACCAGGACGCCGGACGACGCCGACCACAGGGCCGACGGGTCGGGAAGCTCCGCGGAAGGGCGGGGGAACGCCGCCCGGATAACCGACACCCATCTGGGCGCCTATGAGCGTCAGGCCACCGTCCACGACGAACGAGGAGCCCGTGGCGTAGGATCCCTTCTCCGAAGCCAGAGAGGCGACGAGGTGCGAGATCTCGCGCGCGTAGCCCGGCCTTCCGAGCGGGATGTTCGGGCGCTCTATCGTTGTGGGGTCGGTCTCTCCGGCGCCGGTCGTGGGGGTTGAGACTCACCCGGGTTCGCGGCGTTTACGGTGGTGCCGCGTCCACCAGGCTCCATCGTCATGACCTTCCTACGGACGTGCGCGGGACGCTGCCCGCAGGTTGCCCCCGCGGCCCTGTCGAGTGAGAAGCGGCGATGACGGGTAGCATATTGGGTGAGGGAGAGCGAAAAACGGAGGCGAAATGGCCATAGAGCTGTCGGTGTTCAGCAATTCGGTGACGACTCTAGTGAACCACCTGACCAACTTCTACCCGGAGGAGGCCGAGCTTGAGACCTACGTGCTCTGCGCCCGGGTCAAGTGCCCGAACATCCCCGGCGGAAGCGGCCTGAACTGGGTCATCAGCCCCGGCGGCGACGAGCTCGCCCCCGGCGTACTGCGCGGCGTGCTGGAATCCCTGGAAGTCGAGAACGGCAACGGCAACGGCTCCTGACCACCCGCTCGCGGATGGTCCGCGGGGACGGTTCTACTGGCCCCGTGCCGCCAGCCCGCGCCCGAAGGCGTCCCAGGCTAGGGTGGCGCAGCGGACGCGGTTGGGGGTCTGGACGACGCCCTTGAGGGCGGCGAGTTCGCCAAGGTTCTCGTCGGGCTCCGTGCGCATCATATGCAGGAAGGCCGAGATCTCACCTTCCGCCTCCCCGCGGCTCTTGCCCGCGAGGCGCTCGGCCAGCATCGAGGCCTACGCCTGCGAGATGGCGCAA